>JABHDX010000124.1 GCA_018672815.1 Gammaproteobacteria bacterium
AGCTACTGCTTCTGTTGTTTCTTCTACTTCTGGAGCTACTGCTTCTGTTGTTTCTTCTGCTTCTGGAGCTACTGCTTCTGTTGTTTCTTCTTCAACTATTGGGAAAATTTCTCTTTCAATGGACTCTGATTTTATTGCTGGAGTAACTACAACATCAGAATTTGTGTGGCCGACGAATGAACCTTTTATAAATAAAAGATCCCTATCAGTATCAATATCAATTACTTCAAGGTTTTGTATGGTTCTATTAACATTTCCCATATGTCCAGACATTTTCTTTCCTTTAAAGACTCTACCGGGTGTTTGATTTTGCCCAATTGAACCATGAGCTCTATGTGCAAGTGAATTACCATGTGTCGCATCTTGCATACTAAAATTATGTCTTTTGATTACGCCTGCATAGCCTTTACCAATCGTTTTACCTGAAACATCAACTTTTTCACCTTTACTAAAATACCCGACAGTAATTTGTTTACCAGTTTCAACCTTACCTAATTCATATCCATTAATTCTAAACTCATGTAGTTTTGTGCTTGATTTAGAATTATTTGAATTAAATTGACCCTTATTCGGTTTAGAGTTTTTATTCTTAAGTATTCCCGAGGTTACCTGTATTGCATCATAACCATCAGACTTCTTAGTCTTAATACGATTGATTACATTAGGATTTGCTTGAACAATAGTAACAGGTATAGATTTTCCATCTTCCGTGAAAATCCTGGTCATTCCGCACTTCTTTCCAATGATACCTATCATCTAATATTTCCAACAATTTAATAATTTTATTTCTTATATTTTTTTTCATTCAATTATCTTAACTAGCTTACATATCTAAGATATTGATCTATATAGCATTTAATCATATATTTATCTTATGATATCAACTAATAAAACACATTATTTTTTCTACTCTAGCTTCCTAGAAAAACAACCTATTTTCTTCTCAAAATCCTATAGACCGTAAGCGTTGGAGAAGTATATCAACTTTTAAACTCAGTTCAATTTTATTTGAACATCAACACCAGCTGGTAATTCTAACTTCATTAATGCATCAATAGTTTTATCATTTGGATTAATGATATCCATTACACGCTTATGAGTTGTAAGTTCATATTGATCTCTAGCATCTTTATTAACATGTGGAGAAATCAGTAACGTAAAACGCTCTTTGGATGTCGGAAGTGGAATTGGACCAGAAACACTCGATCCAGTTCTTTTCGCAGTATCGACTATTTCCTGAGTAGATGTATCAATCAATTTATGATCGAATGATTTTAACCTAATTCTTATTGATTGATTATCAGCCATTAATTATCCCTCTTTAGTTGACATAGCTTCAGCTTGTTTTTTTGGTGCTTCACTATATTTTTCAAATTCCATCGTGTAGGTTGCTCTTCCTTGAGACATAGACCTTAAATCCGTAGCATAACCAAACATCTCAGCTAATGGAACTTCAGCTCTTATAATCTTTCCTGCTGGTGATTCATCCATCCCTTGAAGAATTCCCCTTCTTCTATTTAGGTCACCGTTAACATCGCCCATATAATCTTCTGGAGTTACTACTTCAACTTTCATTACAGGCTCAAGTAAAACTGGATTAGCTTTTAATGCACCATCCTTAAATGCCATAGATCCTGCAACTCTGAAAGCAACTTCACTAGAATCAACATCATGAAATGAACCGTCATATAAACTAACTTTTACATCTACAACTGGGAATCCAGTAATTACACCATTTGACATTTGCTGCTGAATTCCTTTATCTACAGCTGGTATAAATTCTTTTGGAATAACACCACCTGTTATTTCATTAACAAACTCATACCCATCACCAGGCTTTTGTGGCTCTATTCTTATATAAACATGGCCAAACTGTCCTCTACCACCAGACTGTCTTATAAATTTAGCCTCTTGTTCAACTGGCTTTTTAATAGTTTCTCTATATGCTACTTGAGGTCTACCGACATTCGCATCAACTTTAAACTCTCTTGATAAACGGTCAACAATTATATCTAAGTGGAGTTCACCCATGCCTGAAATAATTGTCTGACCAGATTCTTCATCTGTCTTTACACTAAATGATGGGTCTTCTTTAGCTAATTTTTGGAGACCTATACCCATTTTAGACTCATCTTCAGTAGATTTTGGTTCTACAGCAACTGAAATAACAGGAGCTGGGAATTCCATTTTTTCTAGAGTAATGATACTTTTTAAATCAGATAATGTATCTCCAGTAGTGACATTTTTAAGACCAACAGCTGCCGCAATATCTCCAGCTCTAACTTCTTTTATCTCATCTCTAGTATTTGAGTGCATTTGGAGAATTCTACCTATTCTCTCTTTTTGAGACTTAAGAGGATTAAAAATAGTATCGCCAGAATTTAAAACGCCAGAATACACTCTAAAAAAAGTAAGATTTCCAACAAATGGATCGTTAGCAATTTTGAATGCTAAAGCTGAAAAATCCTCATTATCATCTGCCTTTCTAGTAGCCTCTTCTTCGCTTTCATTGAGTCCTACAATAGCTGGCTTATCTAATGGTGAAGGCAGGAAGTGAACAACTGCATCAAGCATAGCTTGGACACCCTTATTTTTGAATGCAGAACCACAAACTACAGGTACAATATCACCATTAAGCGTTCTGGCTCTTATTCCAGAGATAATTTCTTCCTGTGATAAATCACCACTCTCGAGATATTTCTCTAATAATTCTTCATCTGCTTCTGCTGCAGCTTCTACCATTTTCTCTCTCAAATCTTCACAAACATCTATTAAATCATCAGGAATATCTTCTTCTTTATATGTTGCACCTAGATCTTCATCATTCCAATTAATAGCTTTCATACGAATCAGATCAACAACTCCTTTAAAGTTTTCTTCAGCGCCTATTGCCATTTGAATTGGAATAGGATTTGCCCCTAATCTATCTTTAATCTGAGAAACAACTCTAAGAAAATCTGCTCCTGCTCTATCCATTTTATTAACAAAAGCCATTCTTGGAACTGAATACTTATTAGCTTGTCTCCATACAGTTTCTGATTGAGGTTCAACGCCGCCAACTGCACAGAAAACTGCTACAGCGCTATCAAGAACTCTAAGAGATCTTTCAACTTCAATTGTAAAATCCACATGCCCCGGTGTATCAATAATATTGATTCTATGTTGGTCGAATTGCTGATCCATGCCCTGCCAAAAACAAGTTGTAGCAGCAGATGTAATTGTTATCCCTCTTTCTTGTTCTTGCTCCATCCAATCCATGACAGCATTTCCATCATGAACTTCTCCAATTTTATGTGATATACCTGTATAGAATAGAACTCTTTCTGTAGTGGTGGTTTTTCCAGCATCAATATGGGCCATTATGCCTATATTTCTATACCTATTTATTGGTGTTGTTCTAGCCATTGTTAATCCAATTGAATAATTTTTACCAGCGAAAATGTGAAAACGCTTTGTTTGCTTCTGCCATTCTATGAGTGTCTTCTTTCTTTTTCATTGCATTGCCTTTGTTATTTGATGCATCAAGAAGTTCATTGGCTAACTTAGACTTCATATTTTTCTCGCTTCTTCCTCTTGCTGCTTCAATTAACCATCTCATTGCAAGGGCCTCTCTTCTTTCTTGCCGAACCTCGACCGGTATTTGATATGTAGCACCACCAACTCTTCTTGACCTTACCTCTACAACTGGTTTTAAATTATTTAGAAGATCCGAAAATATTTCTGGTGCTTTGTCCTGAGTTTCACCAAGCTTACCTACAAGAGTATCCAATGCATCATAAACAATTTTTTCTGCTGTAGATTTCTTCCCATCCTTCATAATCATATTTATAAATTTTGCAAGTAGACGACTTGAAAACTTTGGATCTGGTAAGATTTCTCTTTTTATTGCTACATTTCTTCTAGACATGTTTTAGCCCTTTGGTTTTTTTGTTCCATATTTTGATCTACTTTGTGTTCTTCCACTAACACCTGAGCAATCCAAAGTCCCTCTGATTGTATGATATCGGACTCCTGGCAGATCCTTTACTCTACCTCCTCTAATCAATACAACGGAATGTTCTTGTAAGTTATGTCCTTCACCACCTATATAGCTAGTCACCTCAAATCCATTGGTTAATCTAACTCTTGCCACCTTCCTAAGTGCAGAATTTGGCTTTTTTGGTGTAGTCGTGTAAACACGAGTGCAAACTCCTCTTTTTTGAGGTTTTCCTTCTAAAGCAGGAACGTTATTTTTAACTACCTTTCTCTTACGAGACTTTCTTACTAATTGATTTACAGTTGCCATTATATTTTCTATATTTAAATTGTTGTGGGATTCTATTCTTCTATTAGATATGGTTCAAGTAATTTAGTATTTATTATTCAGCTTAAGCTACAATTTCTTTCTCAGAATCACTTGAAGATTCTAGATCTTTTAATGCCTCTGAAAATTCTTGTGCAGCAATTTCTTCAACATCTTCTTCTGTTTTATAACCTGTTCCAGCAGGAACTAATCTTCCTACAACAACATTCTCTTTTAAGCCTCTAAGCTTATCTGTACTTCCTTTGACAGCTGCCTCAGTAAGAACTCTTGTTGTTTCTTGAAAAGATGCAGCAGATATGAATGAAGTTGTTGCTAATGATGCTTTTGTAATACCCATTAGAACTGGCTTAAATGTTGCTGGTTTGAGGTCACTATCTTTAATTTTCTTATTAATATCTTCTAATTCAGACCTATTAATTTGTTCATTAACTAACAAATTAGTATCGCCCGGATTATCAATTTCTACTGTCCTCATCATTTGCCTTGTAATTATCTCAATATGTTTATCATTGATTGGAACGCCCTGGAGTCTATATACATCTTGCACTTCTTTTACGAGATACTTTGAAACAGCCTCAACACCTTGAACCTCAAGAATATCATGTAGACTAAGCTCCCCATCTGATATGATTTCTCCTTTCTCTATACTTTCTCCTTCGAAAATATTCAGGGTTCTCGCCTTGGAAATAAGCTCTTCATAGCTTGTACCATCTTCATCAGTAATGACTAGTCTTACCTTACCCTTTGTTTCTTTGCCAAAACTAGTAATGCCTGAATATTTAGCAAGGATTGCTGCATCTTTTGGTTTCCTTGCCTCAAATAAATCTGCTACCCTAGGAAGACCACCAGTAATATCACTTGTTTTTGATGATTCTAGTGGAATTCTTGCAATAACATCTCCAGCATTAATTTTTGATCCATCCTGAATGCTTATTATTGCCCCAGAAGGAAATGTATACTTTATAGGTGTTTCAGTCCCACTAAAAAATACAGGTTTTCCTTTAGAGTCCTCTATAGATGCCTGCGGCCTTAATGATGTTGTAGAGCTAGATTGTTTTTTTGTATCTGTAATAATAATATTTGATAACCCGGTCATTTCATCTACCTGTTCAGAGGTTGTAACTCCCTCGATAAAATCTTCAAATTGTATTACACCTTTTGCCTCAGCAACGATAGGATGAGTATGTGGATCCCATGTTGAAATTATTTCGCCACTTTTAACTTTTTGACCGTCTTTTATAGTTATTACTGCACCATAAGGAATTTTATAACTTTCTTTTTCTTTACCAAACTTATCACTAATTTTTATTTCGCCTGATCGGCCTACCGCAACAAAATCTTTATTAACATTTTTTATAGTTTTAATGTTATTGAATGTAGCCTTACCATCATTATTAACTTCAACACAGTTATCAGCTGCTGCGCTTGAAGCAGCACCTCCAATATGAAAAGTTCTCATAGTAAGTTGTGTACCTGGTTCTCCAATTGACTGAGCAGCTATAATTCCAACAGCTTCGCCAATATTAACAATATTACCTCTAGCTAAATCCCTTCCATAGCAATTTATACAAATTCCATGATTTGTTTCACATGTAACTGCCGATCTAACCTTGATAGAATCAATCCCATATTCTTCTAATAAATCAACATTATTCTCTTCTATTATGGTTCCCGACTTCAATATTGTTTTTTTTGTACTTTGATCAATTAAAGGTTCTGCTAAAACCCTTCCAAGAATTCTCTGGCTAAGCTTCTCAACTATTTCTCCACCTTCAATAATCACTGAAACAGTTAATCCATTTTTAGTTCCACAATCCTCTTCAGTTATAACTAGATCCTGTGATACATCGACTAGTCTTCTTGTCAAATAACCTGAGTTTGCAGTTTTTAATGCAGTATCTGCTAAACCTTTTCTTGCTCCATGTGTAGATATAAAATATTGAAGAATATTTAAGCCTTCTCTAAAATTTGCTGTAATAGGTGTTTCAATAATTGAGCCATCAGGTTTAGCCATTAATCCTCTCATTCCTGCCAGTTGTCTTATCTGTGCTGCGGATCCTCTAGCACCAGAATCAGCCATCATAAAAATTGAATTAAATGAGGCTTGCTTTTGTTCTTTGCCATCTGTATCAGTAACTGTTTCATTACCTAATTTATCCATCATTGCTGTGGCGACTTGATCATTTGTTCTAGACCATATATCAACAACCTTATTGTATCTTTCTCCTTGAGTTAGAAGACCTGATGAAAATTGATCTTGTATGCCTTGCACTTGGTTTTCTGCATCTGACAAAATATTAGTTTTTTGTTCTGGTACAGTCATATCATCCAGAGCAATCGAGACACCTGATTTTGTAGCAAATTCAAAACCCATATACATTAGTTTATCAGCAAAGATTACTGCTGCTTTTAAACCTACTTCTCTATATGACTTATTAATAAGTCTAGAAATTTCTTTACTATCCATTGTTTTATTAATTTCCGAGAAGGGAATTTCTTGAGGAACTATTGATGAAAATATAGCTCTTCCAACTGTTGTTTCTATTATCCTAGAAGTACTTTCTTCATCATTATTAGTAAGAGCACGATCAAGCCTTACTTTTATTTTTGCATGCAGTCCTACATGTTTATTATCAAATGACCTCTGAAGCTCTGAAATATCACTGAAAATAGAGCCTTCACCTAAATCATTTAATTTCTCACGAGTCATGTAGTATAAACCCAATACTACATCTTGGGAGGGAACAATTATCGGCTCACCATTAGCAGGTGATAAAATATTATTTGTTGACATCATTAAAGCTCTTGATTCAAGCTGTGCCTCAATCGATAAAGGAACATGGACAGCCATTTGATCGCCATCAAAGTCGGCATTGAAAGCTTTACAAACAAGTGGATGCAATTGAATAGCCTTACCTTCAATCAGAACTGGCTCAAAAGCTTGAATTCCTAGCCTATGTAGTGTTGGCGCACGATTCAACAATATTGGATGCTGTCTTATAACATTATCAAGAATATCCCATATTTCTGGTCCTTCAAGCTCTACAAGTCTCTTTGCAGCTTTTATTGTAGTAGCTTCACCTTGATATATTAATTTACTGAAAACAAAAGGTTTAAAAAGTTCCAAAGCCATTTTCTTTGGTATTCCACATTGATGCAATTTCAATGTTGGACCTACTACAATTACTGATCTCCCTGAGTAGTCGACTCTTTTTCCTAATAAGTTTTGTCTAAATCTTCCTTGCTTTCCTTTAATCATATCTGCTAAGGATTTTAATGGTCTTTTATTCGAACCAGTTACAGCTCTACCCATTCTTCCATTATCCAAAAGAGCATCAACAGATTTTTGTAACATTCTTTTTTCATTTCTTACTATAATTTCAGGAGCATTTAGATCAAGTAGTCTTTGCAGTCTATTATTTCTATTAATAACTCTCCTATATAAGTCATTAAGATCAGAAGTAGCAAACCTTCCACCATCTAATGGGACAAGCGGTCTAAGATCTGGTGGCAGTATAGGGAGAGCATGCATTACCATCCATTCAGGTCTATTACCTGAATTCATTAGTGATTCAACTAACTTTAGTCTCTTCTGAAACCTTTTGATTTTTATTTGCGAAGCTGTACCTTCCATGTCTTCGAGTATTTTTGACATCTCAGACTCTAAATTAATATTTTTTAGAATTTCATAGATAGCTTCTGCACCCATAGAAGCTGAAAAATCATCACCAAATTCCTCCAGAGCTTCAATATACTGTTCCTCACTCATCAATTCCCCTTGAGTAAGATCTGTCATTCCTGTATCTGTAACGAGATATGCTTCAAAATAAAGTACACGCTCAATTTCTCTTAGAGTCATATCTAAAAGGAGACCAATTCTAGAAGGTAAAGATTTTAAGAACCAAATGTGTGCTACTGGACTAGCCAACTCTAAGTGCCCCATTCTTTCTCTTCTTACTTTACTTTGGGTAACTTCTACTCCGCATTTTTCACATACGACTCCTCTATGTTTTAATCTTTTATATTTTCCACACAGGCATTCATAATCCTTAACAGGTCCAAATATCTTTGCACAAAATAGGCCATCTCTTTCGGGTCTGAATGTCCGATAATTTATCGTTTCAGGTTTTTTTACTTCTCCATATGACCATGACCTTACCATCTCAGGTGAGGCCAGCCCTATTTTTATATAATCAAAATCCTCAGATAATGGTTTTTGATTGAAAATATTTAGTAAATTTCGCATTGTTTTAAAGACCTATTTATTTATATTGTTTGGATCTTGAACTAGATCCATATTTAAGCCAAGAGCTCTGATTTCTTTCATGAGAACATTGAATGATTCAGGTGTTCCTGAATCTGTTTCATTAGTTCCATCAACAATCTGTTTATACATCCTTGTTCTTCCTTGTACATCATCAGATTTTAAAGTTAAAAGCTCTTTTAATGTATGAGCTGCACCATAAGCTTCTAATGCCCAAACCTCCATTTCCCCAAATCTTTGCCCACCAAACTGAGCTTTACCACCTAGAGGTTGCTGTGTTACTAAGCTATATGGTCCAGTAGACCTCGCATGCATTTTGTCGTCAACTAGATGATTCAACTTGAGGATATACATATAACCAACTGTAGTAGGCCTATCAAAAAATTCGCCACTTCTCCCATCAATTAGCCTGGTTTGACCACTCTCTGGTAAATCTGCAAGCGTTAATAAGCTTTTAATCTCATGCTCATCAGCTCCATCAAATACTGGAGTTGCCATTGGAACCCCTTCCTTTAAATTAGAAGCTAATTCTATAATTTCAGCATCGCTAAACTGTGATAATTTTATTTTTATAGAAGCATCATTGGTGTTGTAAACTTGATCCAAGAATCCTCTAAGTTTTTTGATACCTGCTTTACTGTCATCTTTAAGTAAAAGCTTTATTTTATTACCCAAGCCTTTGGCTGCCCATCCTAAATGCGTTTCTAGAATTTGGCCTACATTCATTCTTGATGGAACCCCTAGTGGATTTAAAACTATATCAATAGGAGTTCCATCTTCCATATATGGCATATCTTCCACTGGAACAATTCTTGAAATAACTCCCTTATTTCCATGTCTTCCAGCAACCTTATCGCCAGGCTGAACTCTTCTTTTCACAGCTAAAAATACTTTAACCATTTTTAAAACACCTGGAGGCAGATCATCAAAAGCTTCAATTTTTTTACTAGCTGCTGTTAACTTCTCATTAAAAGTTTTTTTATTAGATTTCAATTTCAAATAAGATTCTTCTAACTCTTGGACTGCATTTTTATTTGATAATTTAATCTCAAACCACTTACTTTTTGGTATAGAATCGAGATACTCTTTACTAACTTTTATCTGTTTTTTACCATCTTTAAATACCTTGTTTAGAAGTAATTTTTCAACTCTGTTATAGATATCTTCTTCCATAATTCTCATTTGATCTTGGAGATCTTTCTTAATGGATTCTATTTCTGAAGCCTCAATTGAATTTGATCTTTCGTCTTTCTCAACTCCTTCTCTTGAAAATACCCTGACATCAATAACTGTTCCATCCATACCAGAAGGAACTCTCAATGAAGTATCTTTAACATCTGAAGCCTTTTCACCAAAAATAGCTCTTAGTAACTTTTCTTCTGGTGTCAGTTGGGTTTCTCCCTTTGGTGTTATCTTTCCAACAAGAATATCTCCTCCAACTACTTCGGCACCTATATAAGCAATACCCGATTCATCTAATTTTCTTAATCCAGAATCCCCTACATTTGGAATATCAGAGGTTATTTCTTCTGAACCTAGTTTTGTATCTCTAGCTATACACTGTAATTCTTCAATATGGATAGTTGTAAACCTGTCTTCCTGAACAACTCTTTCTGATATAAGTATGGAGTCTTCAAAATTAAACCCATTCCAAGGCATAAAAGCTACTAATAAGTTCTGCCCAATAGCCAATTCACCAAGACTTGTAGAAGCTCCATCCGCTATGACATCACCCTTAGATACTAGATCGCCAACATTCACTAAAGGCCTTTGGTTTATACAAGTATTCTGATTTGACCTTGTATACTTTGTGAGATTATAGATATCAACACCAGATTCACCAATATTTGCTTCATTATCGTTGATAGCTATTACAACTCTCGATGCATCAACAGAGTCAACTCTGCCACCTCTTTTTGCAACTATAGTAACGCCAGAATCAGTAGCAACGATTCTTTCCATTCCAGTTCCCACTAGTGGCTTATCAGCAAGCAAGGTTGGCACTGCTTGTCTTTGCATATTCGATCCCATCAAAGCTCTGTTTGCATCATCATGCTCAAGAAAAGGGATTAATGAAGCTGCTATGGAAACTATTTGCTTGGGAGAAACGTCCATATATTCTATTGACTCTGCTGGCATTAATGTAAATTCATTATTAAATCTTGCAGAAATAAGTTCATTTGGTAGGTTTCCTTTTTCATCAAGATTAGTATTTGCCTGAGCAATAACAAAAGTACTTTCATCTATGGCTGATAAATAATCTATCTTTTTTGTTGCCTTATTATTAATGACTTTTCTATATGGTGTTTCAAGAAAACCAAATTCATTCACTCGAGCATAAATAGCCATGGAGTTAATTAAACCAATATTTGGTCCCTCAGGTGTTTCAATAGGGCAAACTCTTCCATAATGGGTTGGATGGACATCTCTTACTTCAAATCCTGCTCTCTCTCTAGTTAGTCCGCCAGGACCTAGTGCAGATATTCTTCTCTTGTGTGCTATTTCAGAAAGAGGATTATTTTGATCCATAAATTGTGAAAGTTGGCTGGATCCGAAAAATTCTTTAATCGCAGCTGAAACTGGCTTCGAATTAATTAAGTCTCTAGGCATTAACTCTTCTGTTTCAACTAATGATAGTCTATCCTTTACAGCTCTTTCGACTCTTACTAGACCTACTCTAAATGCATTTTCAGTCATTTCTCCAACCGTTCTTATTCTTCTATTTCCTAAATGATCGATATCATCAACTGAATCTGAGCCATTCCTAATATTGATAAGTGTTTTTAGGACAGAAATGATATCTTCTTTTGAAAGTACAGAATCACCCTTATCTGAAGACCTGCCAATTCTTCTATTAAATTTCATTCGTCCTACTTCAGAGAGGTCATATCTGTCTGCATTAAAAAATAGATTTGTAAATAAATTTTCTGAAGCATCTTTTGTTGGAGGCTCTCCAGGTCTCATCATTCTATATATTTCAACCAAAGCCTCTTCTTTATTGGTAGATGCATCAACCCTTAATGAATTTGAAATATAAGATCCTTGATCTAACTCATTAATATAAATTGTTTCAATCTCTTTGATTCCTTTATCAATTAAAATATCTAGTAATTCTTGTGTTATGTAATCATTAGCAGATAGTAATAGTTCTCCTGTCTCTTCATCAATAACATCATGAGCTACAATTTTTCCCTCAAGATCTTCTGGTAATAAATCTAGGTATTTTTTTTGTTTGAGAAGTTTCTCAAGCTGCCTTATATGCCCAAGATTTATTCTCTTTCCTTTACTTACTATATTTTTCTTACCGACTATAAGATCAAAATCAGCAATATTACCTTTTAAATGATCAATATTAACTTCTACTTTTATGCCTTTTTTCGAGAGTTTGAAGCGATCTTTACTAAAAAATATATCTAATATTTCTTCATTATTAAGTTCTAACGCATGAAGTAAAATAGTTGCTGGTATCTTTCTTCTTCTATCAATTCTTGTAAAAATTGTATCTTTTGCATCAAATTCAAAATCTAACCAAGAACCTCTGTATGGGATAACTCTTGCAGAAAAAAGAAGCTTGCCTGAAGTTTGAACTCCTTTGTCATGATCAAAAAATACTCCTGGGGATCTATGAAGCTGGGATACAATTACTCTATCAGTGCCATTAATAACAAAAGTACCATGTTCTGTCATCAATGGGACTTCACCAAAATAAACATCTGTCGTATCGCCTGTTTGTTTTATGTTCTTAACTTCTTTTACCGATTCTTTATTAGTATCTTTGTTGTAAGTAATTAGTTTAGTTTTCACTCTCAGTGCTGATGCATAGGAAAGTCCCCTCAATTGGCATTCCCTTACGCTAAATTCTGGTTCTTCTAATCTATAGCTGACAAATTCCAATCTTGCATTTTTGGAAAAACTCTCTATAGGAAATAAATTATTAAATGCCGCTTGCAGTCCTATATTTTTTCTTTTCAAAGGATCAATATCACTTTGAAGAAAATGATCATAGGAACCAACTTGGAGTGTTAATAAATCAGGAACATCTAGAGCCGAATCTTGTTTTCCAAAATCTTTTCTAATACGTTTCTTTTCTGTAAATGAAAAAGTCATATTTTTTCTTCGCTTAGCATTGATAAGCATTATTCGACTATAAACATAGTCTTTTAACGCTAGTTATTTTTATAATTAGAGTGCATGCAGAATAAATGGTTAACTAAAATTACTATTTTAGCTCAACAGAAGCACCGGATTCCTCTAACTGCTTCTTCATTTCTTCCGCCTCTTCTTTTGATACAGATTCTTTTAATGTTTTAGGAGCTCCCTCAACTAAATCTTTAGCTTCTTTAAGCCCTAAACCTGAAATTGTTCTCACTGCCTTGATAACTGCAATTTTATTTTCACCCATTGCTGTAAGTATCACTTCAAACTCTGTTTGCTCTTCAGCTGCATCTTCAGATCCCTCACCTGCAACTGGAGCTGCTGCGACTGCCATAGGTGCTGCAGCAGTAACACCAAATTTTTCTTCCATTTCTGAAATTAATTCCACTAAATCAATAACTGACATTTGTGAAATAGCTTCCAAGACTTCCTCTTTTGACGACACTGTAGCTTTAGCCATTTTTTTCTCCTAATCTCAACCCAAAAAGATTGGGCATAATATATAAAAAATTCGTTTTAAGAAACCTATTCTTGATTATCTTTCAACGCGTTCGTAATTCTCGTGATTTTTGTTGGTATCTCATTAAGCAATCTAACTGTTTTTTCCATTGGTGCTTTCATGAGTCCTAATAAGGTGGAATATGCCTCATCTTTTGTTGGTAATTTAGCAATTCTATCTATATCACTAGCAGGATATGCATCCCCATTGATAGCTAAACCAACTGTTTTAAGGCTCTCATGTTCTTTATTGAAATCTTTAAACAATCTTGCTGGCGATGCTAAGTCTTCATTAGAAAGAGCTATTACTATAGGGCCATTAAGACTATCAGAAAGGCATTGAAAATTAGTTTCAGAGAATGCTTTCTTGCTTAGTGTATTTTTTACAACTTTTAGATATACATTAGATTCTCTTGCCTTAGTGCGCAAATCTGACATATCTAAAACAGATAACCCAGAGTACTCTGCAATAGCTCCAGAAACAGAATTAATAGCTATTAAATTAAGCTCTTTTACAACTTCTTTTTTTTCATCTATATTTAGTGGCATATCTATTCTCGTTTAGTTATAAATTAAATGGATGACTCTTCAACATGAATGCCTGGGCCCATTGTTGATGAAAGAGTAATTTTTTTTATAAAAATCCCTTTTGCTGAAGATGGTTTACTTTTATTAACTTGAGTAATTAATGATAGAAGGTTCTCTTTAATAGACTCTTCTGTAAATTCAACCCTTCCTATTGAACAATGAAGAACACCACCCTTATCATTCCTAAACATGGCTTGTCCTTTCTTCGCATTAGTCACTGCTTCTTTAATATTCTTAGTAACGGTTCCATCTTTCGGATTAGGCATCATGCCTTTTGGACCCAAGATTTGGCCTAGCTGACCCACTATCTTCATAGAAGATGGTGTTGCGATTACAATATCAAAATCACTAAAACCTGCTTTAATTTTTTCTGCTAAGTCTTCAGCACCAACTTCATCTGCTCCTGCAGTTTTAGCAGCTTCTGCATCTACAGATTCAGCAAATACAATGACTCTCATATTTTTTCCTGTGCCATTGGGAAGCACCACTGAACCTCTAACATTTTGTTCTGTTTGTTTAGGATCAATACCAAGATTTATAGCAACATCAATGCTTTCTTTAAACTTTGTATTACCAGTCTTTTTTAGCAAAGAAATTGCTTCATCAACCATATATTTCTGGTTCTCTTCTATCAACTCTTTATTGTTGTTGTATCTTTTTGAACTAGCACTCATATCATTTAACCTCTAATCCCATGCTTCTAGCTGTACCTTCGATAATCTTAATCCCTGCTTTTAGATCAATAGCATTAAGATCTTCAAACTTAATATTTACTATTTCTTCTATTTGCTTCTGAGTAACTGTTCCTACTTTCTCAGTATTAGGAGTACCGCTTCCTTTATCGATACCTGCAGCCTTTCTTAATAAAGTTGATGCAGGTGGTGTTTTAGTAATGAAAGTGAAGCTTTTATCTCCAAAAACAGAAATTACAACAGGGATTAACACTCCTGGCTCAGAGTCAGCAGTTTTAGCATTAAATGCATTACAGAATTCCATAATATTTAGCCCTGCCTGACCTAATGCTGGCCCTACTGGTGGGCTTGGATTAGCTTGTCCTGCAGGTATTTGTAATTTTACGATACTCTCAACTTGTTTTGTTTTTCTTTTTGCCATTATGATTTTTCTACTTGGTTAAAATTAAGGTCAACAGGTGTAGGCCTTCCTAAAATTTGGACAGCAACGCTAAGTTTATTTTTTTCATAATTAACGTTTTCAACAACGCCATTAAAGTCATTAAAAGGTCCATCAATGACTCTGACAACCTCACCGGGTTGATAAGTGATAGTTGGTCTTGGCATCCCTTTAGAATCCTCAGCTTGATTTAATATCCTTAAAGCTTCATGTTCTGGAATTGGAGATGGGCTTTCATTACTGCCTCCTATAAAGGCCATTACATTAGGAACAGATTTAATAAAATGCCAAACATCATCATTCATTTCCATTTTGATTAATACATAGCCTGGGAAAAATTTTCTTTCTGTAGTCTTTTTCTCTCCTTTCTTAAGTTCCACCACCTCTTCCATAGGCACAACTACCTCTGAAATACTTGATGAAAGTCCCTTGATTTTTATTCTTTCTTCAAGCGTTTTCTGAACTTTTTTTTCATAGTTCGAATAGACTTGTAATACATACCATTGATGTTCCATTTCCTAGTACCTTTATGATGTAATTGAGGTTGTAATAAAAAGTAATAGAAAATCAAGCAGCCAGAAAAATATTCCTAGTATCAGCACAAATACAAATACTGTAAGAGTAGTCTGAATAGTTTCTTGCTTTGTTGGCCAAATAACTTTTCTAATCTCTACTCTGGAGCCTTGCAGGAAATCCCATAATATTTTTCCTCTAATCGTTTGCAAAAATATAAAAGATCCAATAGCTAAAGCAAAAATAATGGCTAGCGCTCTAATCACTATAGAGATTTGAGGAAATGAATAGTAAACCACAATAGAAGACAATAGGATTGCAATTGAAGCAATCAATTTACCCACATCAACTATTGTTGATTGTATTTGTCCCTCATTATCACTCACAACATATATTCCTCTTGGCAGGCCAGGAGGGTCTCGAACCCCCAACCTGCGGTTTTGGAGACCGCCGCTCTACCGGTTGAGCTACTGGCCTTTTGTTTACTCTATTATTTTAGTTACTACACCTGAGCCTACGGTTCTTCCGCCTTCACGAATAGAGAAACGTAACGACTCTTCCATAGCAATCGGTGCAATCAATTCTACAGTTATATGGGTATCATCTCCTGGCATGATCATCTCAGTTCCTTCTGGGAGAGTTACTGCACCAGTGACATCAGTTGTTCTAAAATAGAATTGTGGTCTATAGCCATTAAAGAATGGTTTATGTCTTCCACCTTCTTCTTTAGTCAGTGCATATATATCTGCTTCAAATTTAGTATGAGGATTAATACTTTTTGGTTTAGCTAGAACTTGTCCTCTTTCCACCTCTTCTCTTTTTGTTCCACGAAGAAGAACACCGACATTATCTCCAGCTTGGCCTTGATCTAGAAGCTTTCTGAACATTTCCACTCCTGTACAAGTAGTAACTGCAGTATCTTTTATACCAACAATTTCAATTTCATCATTGACTTTAACAATACCTCTTTCAATCCTACCAGTTACAACTGTTCCTCTACCAGATATTGAAAAGACATCTTCAATCGGCATCAAGAAATCCCCATCAATTGCTCTTTCTGGCTCTGGAAAATATTCATCCATAGTCGCAACTAATTTTTCAACTGCCTGCGATCCTACTTCGCTATCATCTCCTTCAAGTGCCTTGAGTGCACTTCCTGAAATAATTGGAATATTATCACCGTCGAAATCATAAGCCGATAACAGTTCTCTAACTTCCATTTCTACCAATTCTACCAATTCATCATCATCAACTTGATCAGCTTTATTAAGGAAAACTACAATATTAGGCACTCCAACATTTCTAGCTAATAGTATATGTTCTCTGGTTTGAGGCATAGGGCCATCAGCAGCTGAAACAACTAAGATAGCGCCATCCATCTGGGCTGCACCGGTAATCATATTTTTGACATAATCAGCATGTCCAGGACAATCAACATGAGCATAATGCCTGCCTTCGCTTTCATATTCCACATGAGCAGTAGCAATAGTAATACCTCTTTCTCTTTCTTCAGGAGCATTATCAATATCTGCAAAAGCAGAAGCATCGCCACCAAACTTTGCAGCCATAGTTTTTGTAAGTGCTGCTGTTAAAGTAGTTTTACCATGATCAACATGGCCAATAGTGCCTACATTAATATGTGGTTTATTACGTTCAAATTTTTCTTTAGCCATTTTTATAACTCCTAATTAAACTAAAATTTAAATTAATATTGAAAATTACTGGAGCCCACAACCGGAATTGAACCGGTGACCTCTTCCTTACCATGGAAGTGCTCTACCTGCTGAGCTATGTGGGCATCAATACAAGCCTCATAACTTGGAGCGGGCGATGGGGATCGAACCCACATCATCAGCTTGGAAGGCTGAGGTTCTACCATTGAACTACGCCCGCGCAA
>JABHDX010000125.1 GCA_018672815.1 Gammaproteobacteria bacterium
AGAGGATGGCATTCCTCCTGAACTGGATGATGGCATTGATGATGAACTAGAAGAGGATGGCATTCCTCCTGAACTGGATGATGGCATTGATGATGAACTAGAAGAGGATGGCATTCCTCCTGAACTACTAGAAGACTGTTTACTCTGGCTACTACCACTCATCTGCTGAGAAGCACAACCATTAATTAATAAAAACAATACTAAAAAATAACTTTTATATGCTGACATTTTCCTCATCCTAGGCCAGCTCAACAGAACCGGTTTAATTATATCATCAAAAACATAACAACTTAAAATATCAAAAAAATCAATATCTTCTATATATAACTATTCTTAATTTGATAGGATTTGGTTTCATAATAAATAATGGAGCAATTATGAGCATGGAAAAAGTATTAGAAGATTTACAGTTAAAAATTGGCAAAGTGATTCACCAAAGCGAATGGATGCATATTTCTCAAGAAATGATTAATGCTTTTGCTGATGCTACACAAGATCATCAATGGATACATATAGATCCAGAAAGAGCCAGCAAGGAATCGCCCTTTAAAGCTACCATTGCGCATGGTTATTTTACCCTCTCACTCTATCCTAAATTAAGAGGTTTAGTGGATCCTGAAAATCCCCCTTATCCTAATACAAAAAATATTATTAACTATGGGATTAATAAATTAAGATTCACGGGTCCAGTTATCGCAGGCAGCAATATCAGGTCCAATTGCACACTACTTTCCGCTGAAGAAGTGAAGGGAAGTATCGAATTGATTGAAGAATACAGTGTAGAGGTCGAAAATCAAGATCGTCCCGCTTGTGTTGCACAAAATATCATGAGGCTTTATTTCTAAATCATTATGTCGAATCTTATAGTTGAAAAAGGATCTCACGATCTTTCAATTACAATTAATAGACCTGAATCAAGCAACGCTTTAAGTCTTACTTTAATTGAGGAATTACTAAAAGTTCTTTCTGACTATGAAGACAATCATGAAATCAAATCCGTTGTAATAACAGGCACAGGCGATAAATGTTTTGCAGCAGGGGGTGATGTAAAAGAACTAAATGAAGTTAGATCAGAGACAGCGATTGAAAATATGATCACTATAGGAAGAAAAACTATAGATAAAATTAGATACTATCCTGTTCCTATTTTAGCTTTAATGAATGGCCATGCTTTGGGTGGAGGTGCTGAATTAGCAATTGCATGCGATTATAGAGTTGCTGTGAAAAAATCGACTTTTGGTTTTATTCATTCAGCTCTAAATATTACCACTGCCTGGGGAGGCGTCATAGATCTCATTGATATTATTGGCAATCGAAGAGCTCTCTTAACTTTGATTGAAGGTAAAGCCTTAACAACCAATGAGGCTTACAAAATTGGTATCCTAGATTCAGTTTGTGAAAGCGTGGAAGATGCGACAAAAGATATTAAAAACATACAAAAAAGGATTAATAACTGCGGTTCATCAATAATTAGAGCAAATAAATCAATTATAAATGAGCACAAGAAAGCACTGCATAATAATTTAAAAGAGTTTGAGAGTAGAGAGTTTAAAAAGAGTTGGAGTAGCAAGGAACACTGGGAATCAATGAATAAACTATTCTCTAAGAGCTCTTCTTAATACTTTACCAACATTAGTCTTCGGCAACTCAGCTATAAACTCAATTGCTTTAGGAACTTTGTAGCCTGTTAAGTTATCTTTGCAATACTCAAGAACTTCTTTTTCAGTCAACCCTTCATTACTTCTTACAACAAAAATCTTAACTGACTCTCCTGTTCTTTTATTAGGCAGTCCAATGCATGCGGTCTCAATGATATCTGGATGCATACTAACAACATCTTCAATTTCATTGGGGTAGACATTAAATCCTGAAACCAAAATCATATCTTTCTTTCTATCAACGATACTTAGAAAACCTTTTTTATCGAGCACTCCTATATCACCAGTTTTGAAAAAACCATCTTCATCAATTGCTTCAGATGTTGCCTCTTCATTGCCCCAATAGCCTTTCATGACTTGAGGGCCTCGAACACAAATCTCTCCACGTTCACCTAAAGTAACTTCATTTCCATCATCATCCCTAATAGAAATCTCAGTATTGGGAATTGGCATTCCAACTTTGCCATTAAACTCAGTTAAATAATTTGGTGATACCGTAACACTTGGTGAGGTTTCAGATAAACCATAACCCTCCAATAAAACTTTACCTGTCAACTCTTGCCATCTTTCAGCAGTTGATTGCCTGCAAGCAGACCCTCCAGTTCCAGATAACTTCATATTACTAAAATCAACATTCACTATATCTGGATGATTTAATAAGCTTTCATAAAGGGTGTTAACGCCATTAAAAAAAGTAAAAGGCCATTTTTTCAGCTCATTCACAAAACCTTTGGTATCCCTTGGGTTGGTGACAAGAACATTTAAACCTCCAGCATCATATCCTGAGAAAACAAGAACGACGAGAGAGTATATGTGATACATGGGTAAAGCATTAATCCAAATCTCTGTCCCTTCTTCTACCACATCATTAAGCATGCTTTTGAGCTGTTCTATATTTGCAGCTACATTTCCATGTGAGAGCATTGAGCCTTTAGAAAGACCTGTTGTAGCCCCTGTGTATTGAAGAAAAGCTAAATCATCTAAGCTAATTATTACCTCATTAAAATCAGCCACAGGTCGTTCAAGAGTTTCCTTAAATGGAATAGTATTTTTTAGTTTATGACTTGGTACCATTCGCTTAATATATTTAAGAATAAAATTCATTAAATAACCCTTTAGTCCAAGATAATCTCCAATTTTTGTAATAATCACATGCTCAATTTGTACATCATCATTAATAGCAGAAAGAACATGAGCAGAATTCTCAAATATGATAATAGCTTTGGCCCCAGAATCTTGGAGCTGATGCTTCAATTCTCTTGGTGTATATAAAGGATTAACATTCACCACTATCAATCCAGCCCTCAGAGCACCAAATATAGCAATAGGATATTGCAAGAGATTAGGCATCATCATGGCTATTCTATCCCCTTTTTTTAAGCCAAGAACATTTTGCAAATAAGCAGCAAAACTTCTAGAGTCTTCTGCAATCTTTGTGTAGTCAATTGAAACATCAAAATTTGTAAAAGCTAAATGACTGGAATACTTAGCCTCTGACTCATCGAGTAATGTAACTAAGGTCCTTCTAGGATCAAATTCCAAAACTTTCGGTGTCCCGTCTGGATAATGTTTAAGCCATGGTTTTTTTGTTCTCATAGTTCTTATTTTTTTTCGATGAATTCTTTAATCTTACATATTAACATTTTTTTTTCATCTAATTAGTTGCATCAATCCTTCCTAAAGTCCATTATTTTCAACCTAATGGTGAAAATAATAGATAAATCAAGATTTCCAAATTTTTATGAACTCTCAATCGAAGATCGAGTGCAAGCAGTTTTTGATAGAGGCTTAATATCAAAGGAGGATTATGATTCTCTAAAAAATCAACAACAAAAACTCGATCTAAATAGTGCGGATAAAATGATCGAGAATGTTATAGGCGTTATGGGCATGCCTGTAGGTCTCGGCTTAAATTTCTTAATTAATGATAAAGACTATATCGTTCCTCTTGCTGTAGAAGAACCCTCTATTGTAGCGGCACTGAGTTCAGCAGCAAAAATAGCAAGAGCTAGAAATGGCTTCATAACACAATGCACTGATCCAATTCTCATTGGCCAAGTTCAAGTGGTTCATATAAAAAACTTAGACAAAGCTCGTAACGATTTATTAGCAAAAAAACAAGAAATTCTAAACCTTGCTAATAGTCTTCATCCTAGAATGGTTGCAAGAGGCGGAGGTGCTATTGACTTCACAATCA
Source organism: Gammaproteobacteria bacterium (assembly GCA_018672815.1). Next base: position 3,856 of record JABHDX010000125.1, read on the forward strand.
AAACTTATCCTTTGGATTCATTTGATGAAGAAATGCTAATCATTGATCTTCATATTGATACAAGGGATGCAATGGGTGCAAACCTTGTAAATTCGATGTGTGAAGGTATTGCTTCCTTGGTAGAAACTATTACTGAAGGTGAGGTTTTTCTTAGGATACTATCCAATCTGTCTGATAAAGCACTTGCCTCAGCAACTGTTACTATACCAGTCCAATCCCTTACAACTAATGACTTTAATGGTGAAAGAGTAAGAGATGGTATTGTTATTGCTTCTGACTTTGCACATGTTGATCCATATCGAGCTTCCACACACAATAAAGGAATCATGAACGGTATTGATGCGGTTGCACTAGCTACAGGAAATGATTGGAGAGCGATTGAAGCTGGAGCTCATGCTTATGCAGCAAGACATGGTAAGTACTCTGCGTTATCAAAATGGAGTATTGATAAAAAAGGAAATCTAGTCGGAAAAATTGAACTTCCTATGAAAGTTGGAATAGTTGGAGCGCCTATTGAATCAAACCCAGCAGCAGCATTGAATTTAAGAATTCTAAATGTTTCAAGCTCAACAGAGCTAGCAAGTGTTATGGCTGCGGTAGGACTTGCGCAAAACTTTTCAGCACTGAAAGCGCTTGCAACAAATGGTATTCAAAAAGGCCATATGACTCTTCATGCAAGATCAGTTGTCAAAGCAGCTGGTGTGCCAATGAAGTTATTTGACCAAGTTTTGGAAAAAGTATTGCTGAGTGGAGAAATAAAAGTTTGGAAAGCTCGCGAAATATTTGATCAATTACAAAAAAAAGTAAAAGCCATAAACACTTCTGTAAAAACTAAAAGTAAGTCAGAATCACACTCCATTGAGGGTATAGGTTTTAGCAAGGTAATTCTCTTAGGAGAACATTCTGTAGTCTATGGTCGTCATGCCATTGCTGTTCCGACACCACTTAATATTAGAGCTAAAGTTGAGGATTCAGAAAATGGAATTGTTTTGATGATCCCTGCATGGGGAGTTGAATATCAATTAAATAAAGATCCAAAGAATAGACAATCTTTTGAAAAACCAGCTGGGGCTATTCTTGACCAACTCAATCTAAACAATAAAGGAATGACCATAGAAGTTTTCTCAGATATTCCAAGAGGTATGGGACTTGGAGGTTCTGCTGCAATAGCAGTAGCTATTATTAAAAGCCTTAATAACCACTATTCTTTGAACTTAAGTGACCAAGAAATTAACTCCATGGCATTTGAGTCTGAAAAAGTTGCACATGGAAACCCAAGTGGAATTGATAATACGATGGCAACTTATGGCCACCCTTTAATTTATAGATCTGGAGACAACCCCCTGATTGAACGACTCAATATCAATGAAGAATTTTCTTTAGTGCTTGGCTTTACAAATCAAGAAGGTTTAACTGCAAAAACAGTTGCGCATGTCCACACTCAATGGAAACAAAATAAAAGCATATTTGAGAAAATTTTTAATGAAATTAATAATCTTACCCTGCAATCAATCCAAGCGATTCAAAACAATGATTTTGAATATCTAGGACAGTTAATGAACTTTAATCATGGCTTGCTAAATGCCTTGCAAGTCTCTACACCTGAACTGGAAAGATTAGTTATGATTGCAAGAGAGGCTGGTGCTATGGGTGCTAAAATGACAGGTGGTGGAGGTGGTGGAGCAATTGTAGCAATATCAGATAACCCATCTAAAATTCAAAGTGCTATAGAGTTAGAAGGTTATAAAGCATTGTCTTTTAGCATCAAAAATCAATGAATTATAAAACAAATATCATTTCAGACCCAGAAGAAGAGTTAATTCTAGTGGACAGTGATGACAATGAGATAGGCTATTCTTCCAAATCTGACTGTCATAAAGGCTTAGGAATACTTCACCGAGCTTTTTCAGTTTTTTTATTCAATTCATCTGGGGAATTATTACTTCAAAAAAGAAGTGCTAAAAAAGAATTATGGGGTCAATATTGGTCGAATAGTTGTTGCAGCCATCCCAGAAGAGGTGAAAAATTACATACTGCTGCATTAAGAAGAATTAAGCAGGAGCTTAATGTTGAATGCAGCCTTAGTTTTCTTTATAAATTTCAGTATCAGGAAAATTATAATGACATTGGCAGTGAACATGAACTTTGTTCGGTTTTTTATGGACTCTACGATGGTTCTGTTCATTGTAATGAAAATGAAATAGAAGATTGGAGAATGATTAGCTCCACTCAACTGCATGAAGAGATTGATCAATCTAATGTATTGTATACACCCTGGTTAAAATTAGAATGGTCTGAAATTACAAAAAAATATAAAGAAGTCATTGAGAATGATATTGGAATAAAATTTTAGACTATTAAAATAACTCCTCTTTCATCTCCATTACTAAGTCTGCTCCTTTCTCAATTGAATCAGCATAAAAATTGACTTTTGGAAGGATGCTTAGAACAAAAAACTTTGATGAAATCAATTTGGCTTCATAAAAATCACTATCAATAGAATCACTCTGAAGAGCTTTCAATGAAATTTCTATCGATCTTACTGCAAGCCAACCTCCTATCAATGTCCCTAACATCATTAGAAAATAAAAACTAACAGCACCAGACAAATATTCACGATGTTTTTCTTCTGAAAGAATAAAAGTAATAATATTCTCAGTTCTCTCTATTTGATTATGTAGTTCTTGACTTGCTGTTTCTAAATCATCGTCAATTAAATCAAAATCATCAACGCTATTTTTCATTTCACTGATAAGTGCTAATAAACCCTGTCCCTTATCTTTGATGAATTTTCGACCAATTAAATCATTTGCTTGAATAGCAGTGGTTCCCTCATAAATGGTGGTAATTCTAGAATCTCTATAATGCTGTGCAGCACCTGTTTCCTCTACATAACCCATACCACCATGGATTTGTATCCCTAAAGATGTAATTTCTTGGCATATTTCACTGCACCAGCCCTTTGTTATTGGCGTCAAAAGATCTGCTTTAATTTTATGAGATAATTTTTTATCTGTTTCACTTAAATCAGATAAGTCCATCTCCGCTGTGGCAACATAAACAAGTGCTCTCATAACTTCGATTTGTGACCTCATAGTCAGCAGCATTCTTCTGACATCTGGATGATGAATTATAGTCACTCTTTTACTCTCTGAATGAACTGTGCCCTGCACTCTTTCCTTGGCATAACTTAAAGCTTGTTGATAAGCTCTTTCAGCAATTGCAACACTCTCACAAGCAACACCAATTCTGGCATCATTCATCATAGTAAACATACAAGCTAATCCTTCATTAGGATTGCCTACCAAATACCCTGTAGCATCTTCAAAACTCATGACACAAGTTGCACAACCATGAATTCCAAGTTTATGCTCAAGAGATATAGCCTTAACATCATTTCTTTCGCCCAATGTTCCATCTTTATTAACATGAAATTTAGGAACCAAAAATAATGAAATACCTTTCACACCCTCAGGAGCATCGGGAAGCCTTGCCAATACGAGATGAATAATATTTTCAGATAATTCATGCTCACCCCAAGTGATAAAAATTTTTTGTCCACTTATTTTGAAGCTATCTCCATTGGGTTCAGCGACAGTATTCAGTACTGAGAGATCCGACCCAGCCTGAGGTTCTGTTAAATTCATAGTTCCGGAATAATGTCCGGTGACCAGCTTTTCTAAATAGAGATCCTTCAACTCTTTGTTAGCATGAGCATCAATTGCACGTATAGCTGAATTAGTTAAAAGCACAAGATGTGCCCATGAAAAATTAGCCCCCATAACCATCTCATTGATTGGCATTGAAATAGTTGTGGGCATTCCTTGTCCGCCATAATTTGGATTACAACTTAAAGTTGGCCAACCACCTTCTACATAAGCATTATAAGCTTCCGCATACCCATCGGGAACAGTCACTTTATTTCCACTCAGTGACACTCCTTGTTCGTCACCATTCTTATTAGTTGGAGCAATAATTTCAGATGCTATCTCTGAAGCACTTTCATATATTGTTTCAAGGAAGTCGCTGTCAAATTCTTCAAAATGAGGATTTGATTTGAGATTGCCTTTTCCAACTATTTCCTCAAGGGCAAAAATCATATCTTTTACAGGAGGAAGAAACTGATCCACATCAACCTCTCTTTTTGATCCAAGGTAATTCAACCAGTTGGGCTTTTAAATCTCCATCAGGAGAGTGAATACAGACACTTTTCCCAATTTCAGCAAATTCTTTTTCTAAGATGATATAGCAGATATTTTTTCCCAATCTTGGAGAATAAACAGCCGACATCATTGCACCTACTTTATTTCCATCAATAGATACTTGGAGATTCTCTTCATTAAAAAATTCCATTTTTTCACCTGAAATCTCTGCGCCCATCAGTTTTCGTTTCACACCAGTTTCAGAGATCTTTTTCAATGCCTGTTTGCCAATGAAATCATCTTCTTGATCAAGATCTATCATCCAAGATAAGCCTACTTCATATGGATTATTTTCTCGATGCATATCTGAACCAAAACTTAAAATACCGGCCTCCAATCTAAATATCTGATTAGGGGTTCCTGGACTGATAGAGAATTCTTCACCGGCCTCCCATAGTAGCTCCCAAAGCTGATTCCCTTTGGAGCCATCTTCTAGAAAAATCTCATAACACCTTTCGCGACTGTAGCCCATTCTTGCGATAACCATTGGTATGCCATCATGATCAGTTTTCTTAAATCTATAGAACTCAAGATCCTCGATCCATTTACCAAAGACCTTACTCATTAATGCAGTTGATTTAGGGCCTTGAATTTGAAGAGGAGAAACATCGGGTTCAGTGACACTAACATTATAGTTCTTAACAGTTGCAATGCCTTGAACCCATAACAGTGCATCACTGTCAGAAAGTGAAAACCAGTAATGATCTTCAGCAATCTTCAGCATTACTGGATCATTAATAAAACCACCATCAAAATCAAGTAAAGGTGCATACATTGCTTGGCCAACTGCACATTTTTTGATATCCCTAGGTGTAATATATTGAGCTAATATTGATGCGTCTGGCCCTTTAATTTCAACTTGTCTCTCACAGCCAACATCCCAAAGTTGAACGCCTTTAAGCAGATTTTCATAATCTTCTTCTGGTCCTTCAAAAACAATAGGAAGATACATGTGATTGTAAACTGTAAAAGCAGTAGCTCCATATTTCATAGTAGAGTCAAAATATGGTGACTTTCTGACCCTAGGACTGATGACTATTTTTGATGTTTGATACATAATTTTGAGTTAAACATAATACTGAATAATATCCAACAATGGGAAAATTGAAAGCAAATATTACTCGATTTTTATTAAAAAATTGACTTGGACTATTAGATTTTTTTAACTAGACTAACTTCAACTTAATAAATCAAGTAAGAACATCCTAAAAAATAAAGATAACATAGATTGGACAAATTCTATATTGACAGTTTTAGTGACACTTTCAATATTAATACCCATGTTCATCGCCCCTATGGCGACTAATGATTTACTAAATAAAGCCTATGAAATAATTGCTAGTAATTTAGGTGTTGTCTATTTAGCAATGGGACTATTGACGCTCCTTTTCCTCTTATTTCTAGCAAGCAGCAGATATGGGAATATTATATTAGGTCAGAAAGATGAAAAACCAGAGTATGCAACATTTGGTTGGGCTTCGATGTTATTTTGCTCTGGTATAGGTGCTTCCTTAGTTCTGTATGGAACGACCGAATGGGTGGACTATTATTTGAAACCCCCTTTTGGTGCTGAACCAAGATCGAGCGAAGCAATTGCCTGGGCATCAACTTATGGTATGTTTCATTGGGGAATTATTGGTTGGGCAATATACTGCTTCCCGGCTGTAGCTGTTGGTTATAGTTATCATGTAAGAAACTCTGGTAGTCTAAAAACAAGCACAGGTTGTGAGTCAATCTTAGGTGGCAAAAAGAATAGGAAACTAGCTAGATTTATTGATCTAATATATATGATCGCACTTGTAGGTGTTTTAGGTGCTGGGCTAGGCTTAACATCACCCGTGGTGAGTGCAACTATAACTGAATTCTTTTCAATTGAGCAAAGTCTAACATTAACTGTTTTATGTCTATTAATATGCATAGTTATATATTCCATTAGCCTATATTTTGGACTTGAAAATGGAATACAACGCCTCAGTAAATTCTGTGCCTATATGGCCCTCTGTGTATTGGTATATATACTAGTTTTTGGTCCTACTCTTTTCATAGTAAAAACTTCTTATGAGAGTTGGGTTTTCATGGCTAAAAATTTCATTACTATGAGCTTTGGACCTCCACCAATAGGTCAATCTGAGTTTTCTAAAGCATGGACAATATTTATGTGGGCATGGTTCTTTGGACTTGGACCATTTGTGGGTATTTTTATCGCTAGAATTTCTAGAGGAAGAAGCATACGTGCAATGATATTTGGTGCCTTGGGATTTGGGACCATGGGAACTTCCTTATTTTTTATGATCATGGGCAATAATGCTATTTATCTTGAAACTAATGAGATCATGCCAATAATAGATATATGGACTAATGAAAGCCCTGCAGTCATGGTCTCTAGAAGTATTTCAGATATGATTTTGGGTAAGTGGATACTTCCCTTCGTGGGTATTTTTTGTCTTGTCTTTATGGCTACAACTTTTGACTCTGGAGCCTATACACTAGCATCTTCTGCTACCAAGAAAATGAAGCCAGGTGATAATCCAGAAATTTGGAATAGAATATTCTGGGCATTTTTTATTGCATTACTTCCATTGGCTCTTCTTATTGGTGCCGCTGATTCACCCGACTTAAAAGGACTTGAAAAATTAAAACCCTTTCAAACAATTGTGCTTTTAATTTCACCTCCCTTATTATTGTTGTATATAATGATGGCAGTTGGATTGATGAAAAATATTTTTGAAGACACAAAAACTAATTAGGAACTCTCTTGAAAACTTTTGAACAAGCAATTGCTAAGGAAAATTTTGTAATTACAGCTGAAATTTCATCTCCTATTAGTTGCGGCCCTAAGGAGCTTGAAGATAAAATTGATATACTCAAAGGCACAGTTCACGCAATTAATATAACTGATAATCCAGGTGCTACTGCTCACATGTCAAGCCTTGTTGGTTCAGCAATTGTTATTGAGAAAGGTATCGATCCTATACTACAAATAACATGCAGAGATCGAAACAGATTAGCAATACAAAGTGATTTAATGGGTGCATCAGCATTAGGGATCAATAATGTACTCACATTGGGAGGAGATCCAATAAAAAATGGAGACCAACCCGATGCAAAAGCTGTCTTTGATGTAAATTCAAAAACTCTTTTGACTATTATGAAAAATATGAATGAAACTGGAGAGACCATGTCTGGAAGAATGCTGTCAACAAAGGGTAGTTTTTTTCCTGGCAGTGCTGCTATTGTTCATGATCCAACTAAAGAATGGGATCCAAAAATCCTAAATAGGAAAGCAGAACTAGGAACAAAATTCATACAAACACAATTTTGTTATGACATTGATATTTTGAAAAACTATATGAAACATATTGTTGATGCTGGCTTAACAGATAAATTGGCTTTTATAATAGGTATAGGCCCCTTTAAGACTGGAAAAACAGCTCAATGGATGAAAGAAAAATTATTTGGAACCATTATCCCTGATGCAATGATCAGGAGAATGGACCAAGCTAATGATAAGCTGGAAGAAGGTATTATTATATGTGCTGAATTAATTGATCAACTTCAAGATATTGATGGGGTGTCGGGAGCTCACCTAATGGCTCCTAGAAATTTATCTGGTATAGCTGCTTCTGTGAAAAGAGCTGGGATAACTATTTCTTAAGTCTTAGCTCTTATTAGCAAAATAATCTTGGCATTGATAATAGAGCATGCCCAAAGCCATTGCCGGACCAGAAAACCATTTGCCTCCTGGTAGTTGCATATGCTTAACACTGCCTAAAGTATGAATCATATCCCATTCTTGAGTTATACCTGAAGCAATGACTTCTGCTGCCATATGAGTTGGTGCTACTCCATGACCGGAATAGCCTTGCGAATAGAAAACATTCTCAGTCAGCTGACCCAATTGAGGGATTCTATTAATGGTGACTGCTACATTGCCACCCCATGCATACTCAATTTTCACATCATTCAGATCAGGAAAAACCTTAAGCATTCTTTTTCTTAAATTTTGATCGATATTCTTTGGCTCGTTTCCAGAATAATTCCACCGACCCCCAAAAAGCATTCTGTGATCTGATGAAAATCTATAATAATCTAAAATAGTATTAAGATCGCAAACTGCCATATCTTGCGGGATGATCTTCCTTGCACGATCTTCTGACAATGGTTCAGTAGCAATAATACAACTATTAGCAGGCATGATCATCCTTCTCAGTTTTTTATTCAATTTATCAATATAAGCATTTCCTGCAAGCACCACATAATCGGCCTCTATTTGGTGTTCACTTGTATGAACCTTAATCTTTTTGCCATAATCAATACTTTCTGCTTTTGTTTGTTCAAATATTCTTACTCCTAGACTTTCTGCTGCTTTTGCTTCTCCCAAGACTAGATTGAGTGGGTGGAGGTGTCCACTGCCTGAATCAATTAATCCAGCAATATAATTTGGAGATTTCACATAGCTTTGAATATCTTTCTTATCCACAAAAGTTAAATGATGTCCATACCCTCTTTTTTCCCATTCTGTTTTTCTGTTAATTATTTCTTCCATCTGTATTCGATTCAAAGCCACCTCAATAAAACCATCTTTTAGATCACATTGAATATCAAATTCTTGAATTCTATTTCTAACTAAATCTGTAGATTTAGCACCCAATTCCCAAACTGATTGAGCTATATCTTCCCCCATCTCTTTTTCGATTTTATCACTGAATGTAAAACCAGATATTAATTGTCCTCCATTTCTTCCACTCGCTCCCCAACCCACTTTGGCAGTCTCAATCACAATAACTTCGTAGCCTTTCTTAGCTAAATTTATAGCTGTATTGATACCTGTAAACCCACCCCCAATAATGCAAACTTGAGTTCTCAAGCTTTCCTGAAGCACTCTGAAAGATAGGCTCTGATTAGTAGTTGCCGCATAATATGAGTCAACGTGATCAAAATTTTGATAATGATTCTTATTCATTGAGTTATCTAAAAAGTTCATACATTATTATTATAAGCTTATAATAATCAATATAAGTCAAATCAGGAAAGTAAATGTCTCGTAGAAGTACAAAAAGAAGTAAAAACATAGCTGCTGAAGTTGTAAAACCAGTTGTAGAGAAAGGTATGTTAGGTGGAAAATATAAACCATTATCAGATCATGATATAGAACAAATTCATCAAACAACTCTAGATGTTTTAGAAAACATAGGAATGGGAAACCCCTTACCTCAACTTAAAGAAGCTGCATTAAAAAAGGGGTGTATATTTACAGATCAAGGAAGACTTCTTTTTCCTCGTTCATTGGTTGAAGATGTCATAGCAAGAGCTGGTAGAGATTTTATTTTTTATGGCCGAGATTCTAAACATGATATGGAAATGTCGGATAAAAAAGTTCATATTTATGGAGGTGGAGAAGCAGTAACTGTTCTAGATTTGGGAGCTAAAAAATATAGGCCTTCAACCATTAATGATGTTTACGATATTGCCAGATTAGTAGATTACCTTGATAACATTCATAGCTACTCAAGATTGGTTGTAGCAACTGAATTCACAGACTTGTTAAAAACAGATATCAATACTGCTTATGCAAGTGTCCAAGGCACCTCAAAACATACAGCCCTTACATTTGCAGATGCTAGCCATGTAGAACCAACAATTGAGATGCTGGATATTATTGCTGGTGGTAATGGTAATTTTCTCAAGAGGCCTTTTTGTCATGGAGGTGGTTGCACAGTAGTATCTCCACTTAGATATGGAACTGATAACTGCGAAGTTGCTATTGAATCCATCAAATTTAACGCACCAGTTTGGGTTGTCATTGCTCCTCAATCAGGCGCAACATCTCCGGCTGCTCTAGCAGGCTCGTTAGTGCAAGTTTTAGCTGAGACGCTAGCAAGCCTTATGCTTATTGATCTAATAAAACCTGGCCATCCAGTAATTTTTGGGCCTTGGCCTTTTGTGACTGATCTAAGAACAGGATCCTTCTCAGGCGGAAGTGGAGAAGAAGCTTTAATGGCTGCAGCAGCAGCACAAATCACTAACCATTATGGCTTAGTAAGCTCAGTTGGAGCTGGCATGACAGATTCCAAAAGTCCTGATGCACAAGCAGGATATGAAAAAGGAATTACTATTGCTATGGCAGCACTCGCAGGCTGTAATAATGTTTCGGAATCTTCAGGAATGATGGCGAGCTTAATGGGAGTCTCCTATGAATCGTTAGTCATAGATAATGACATGATCGGGATGATTCTGAGAGCAGTGAGAGGAATTGAAGTCAATGAAGAAACATTATCCTATCAAGAAATTAAGAACACAGTAGAGGGAGAAGGTCATTTTCTAAGAGACCCTCAAACTCTTTCATTAATGAAAACAGAATACCTGTACCCAGAATTAGCAGATAGAAGTACACAAGATGTATGGGAATCAGAAGGTTCTCCAGATATGAGGGAACGAGCTGAAAAAAGAGCTAGAAAAATTCTCAATTCACATTATCCAGTCTATATAGATAGCAAAATTGATAAAAAAATAAGAGCCAGTTTTCCAATTGAGATTCCTGAGAACATTATAAAACCAAAAAATAATCGTTTTTAAAAAAAATAGAGATTCATTTAATATATGGATCCTTTTTACAAAATTTAATTTTTTCAATTATAATATGAATGGCACTGATTTGTACCAGCTTGCAAGTGCTTAAAATAATGCTAAAAGGGTTAAATAATAGTTATATTTTTCAACCTATTTTATATATAAAGGTGGCAATATAACTAAAATGAACATATCTTTTGAGTTTTTCCCACCTAGTTCTTCAGAGCTACAAAAAAAATTAATCCAAAATATAGAAAAGCTGAAGTTCTTATCTCCGAATTTTGTCTCTGTGACCTATGGCGCTGGGGGTTCAACAAGAGATAGAACACATAAAATTGTCAACCAAATCATAAATGATATGGGTATTAGAACAGCGGCTCATTTGACTTGTATTAATGCAACAAAAAAACAAATTAATAGTGTTATTGATGATTATATTAATATTGGTGTCAAAGATATTGTAGCCTTGAGAGGCGATATGCCAGATATGGATCATTTCGAACCTCATCCCCAAGGTTATAAGAGCTCAGTTGAATTAGTGCAATATATTAATGAAAAAACTGATATTACTACTTTTGTTAGTGCTTACCCTGAAAAACATCCTGAATCAAAATCATTACAAAGTGACATAGACCTTCTTAAAGAGAAAATAGATGCGGGTGCATCAAAAGCAATCAC
>JABHDX010000126.1 GCA_018672815.1 Gammaproteobacteria bacterium
CTTGTCCTTATCTGATAATAAAACACCAATTTTATTCAAAAATTTAGGCGTCCAAGATTACCAATCTGTCTTACTTGAAATGCAAAACTTCACAAAAAAAAGACATGGTGATACTAGAGATGAAGTTTGGTTCTTAGAACATAATCCAGTTTATACCTATGGTCCTAGAACTAAAGAATATGATATTCCTTCATCAGAACATATACCTATTATAAGAACAGATCGAGGTGGACAACTTACTTTTCATGGTCCAGGGCAGCTCATGGTATACATACTGTTTGACCTCAGAAGAAAATCTATGAAGATAAAGGAATTTATCTCTAGTTTTGAAAAATCAATACTCATTTCGATTCAGAACTATAAAAGTGATGCATACTTTAAAAAGGAAGAACCTGGAATATTTATAAAAAGCAAAAAAATAGTAAGCTTTGGTTTAAAAATTAAAAAAGGTTGCAGTTACCATGGAGCATCAATCAATATTTCTATGGATATGGAGCCTTGGGATAATATTACTATTTGTGGCAATAGATCAAACCAAGTTTCTGACTTTAAAAAATTAGGCGTGAATCTGAGTCTTAATGAAGTAAAAAATGATATAAGAAAAAATATATTAAAAAACTTCTGAAAATTCCTAATGACTCATTAATCTTTGGAAGCCATTATCTAGATCTTCTATTAAATCATTAATATCTTCAAGCCCTATATACAATCTCAACATAGTTTGATCAAAATCTTCTGTTTCAGAGATTCTCTGCTTTTGAAGTCTGCAAGGTGTCAATAAAGACTCATAGCCTCCATAACTATAGCCCATACCAAATAGATTCATATCATCTAAAAAAGCAGCTAAAGCACTTTGGGCATAAGTCTGATCAAGTACCATGCTCATTAAACTCCCACCTCCGGAAAATGTTTTTGACCAATTTTCATGAAACTTAGAAAAAGAGACAGGCGGATAAAAAACTTCTTTGACAATTTTCTGTTGATTCAGCCATTCAGCTATTTTCTTAGCATTTTTATACTGGGCCTCCATTCTTAAACCCATAGTTCTCAACCCTCTTAAGCCAAGATAACAAGTATCAGGTCCAACTGATACCCCTTGATACCTGGAACAATTTTTTACTTTTTGATAGGTATGTTTTGTACATGCAACTAAACCAAGCATTGCATCAGAATGGCCAACAACGGATTTAGTCGCTGCTTGTACTTCAATATCTATATCAAAATCCAATGATTTAAAATATAAAGGCCCAGCCCATGTGTTATCAAAAATAATAGTAATTTCAATACCTATTTCTTTACTTCTTTCTCTAATAGAACTAATAACAAGCTCTATATCAGGTATTTCGAAAGTCACAGAGCTAGGTGCCTCTAAGTAAACAATTTTGGTTGTTGGTAAGATTAAATCAGCTATAGATGCTCCAATGGTAGGAGAAAAAAAATCGACATCAATATCAAATTTTGTAAGATATTGATTGAATAATTCAGCTGCAGGTTCGTAACAGCCTTCTGTAACAAGAGCATGGTCTCCTCTTCCAAGAAATGCACTAACAGCAATATTAATTGCTGACATACCTGAGCTAGTAGCAATTGATCTATAAGCTCCTGTAATTTCTGAATAAGCTTCTTCCAATGCTAAACTATTTGGTGAGCCTAATCTTCCATAGCGAAAACTTTTAAACTGCTTGTCCCAACTATTGTATTCTTCGAGTGTTTCAAATAATACTGTAGAGGCCCTATAAGGTGGTATATTAACAGCACCCTGAGTGAATCTCCTGTCCCTTCCTGAATGGGCTAGTAAGGTTTTCTGATCATAATTCTTTTTTTTATCCTTCATCCTACTTTCTTATTTGTATTTTATTTCTTGCTTTATTTAATCTTTCTAGGGTTCCTACATCAAGCCATTCACCAGAAAATAAATCCCCTGTGACCATATTTTTCTCAACGAATGCTCTTAGAATTACTGCTAATGATCCTGTCTTTTTTTCTTGGCTTTCAAACATATCAGGAGAAAGTAAACTAATACCACTAAAAGTATACATCTCATCTGAATGATTGCACACAATTCCATCCTTTAAACCAAAGTCACCCTCTGGATTATGTTCAGGGTTAGGTACCAGAATTAAATGAGCTTTTTCCTTGCAACCGGTGTTGATAGCTTTAAAAGAAAAATTCGTTAAAATATCTGAATTAACCACCCAAAAAAAATCATCCTTTAAATAATCAATAGCATTAATAATTGCACCAGCAGTACCTAGTGGCTTTTTGCCTTCATATAGATGAATAATTTTAAGATTTGGATAATTTATTGTTGATAAAAAAACTTCAATTTGTTGTGTTAGCCAAGAAGAATTCACTATGATTTCTCTTATTCCAGATAGATATAAAGATTCAATATTTCTCCCAAGCAATGTTTTACTGCCAAGAGATATTAAAGGCTTTGGTATTTGATTGGTAATAGGTCTTAATCTTTCGCCTTTACCTGCAGCTAATATAATAGCTTTCATGGATGTGAATACTTTCTTAAAAAATTAGATAGTGATTGAAGAAACTCATATTTATTACAAGTTCTTTCTAAATAAGATCTTGTTCTGGGAATATCTAGAATATAATTTTCTTTTTTATCCCTATGTTTTAATCTTGAAAAAATACCTATTGCTTTTAAATGTCTTTGTACGCCCATAAGATCAAAATCTTTTAAAAAATCTTCATGAGTTGTTTTTATTAATGAAGAGGTCGTTTCTTGATGAAATTGTTTAATCTTTTCGAGTATAAACGGCTCAGGTAAACTTATATAACAATCCCTGAGTAAAGAAACAAGGTCATAAGTTATAGGTCCTATGACTGCATCTTGAAAATCCAATAAGCCTAATTGATTGTTGGTATTGATCATGATATTTCTTGAATGGAAATCACGATGCACAAATACTTTTTCTTGATCATATGTTCTGTCTGCTATTTGATTAAAGATACTATATAAATCATATTTCTGTATTTCTTCTTCATTAACTTTTAACTCAAACTTACAATACCAATCTATGAATAACTTCATTTCATCCAACATCAAACCTTTATCATAAAGAGGTAATTCGGTATAAGAAGAAACTTCACTGTTCTGCATTTTCGAAATCAAGGTAACTGCTCTTGTGTAGAAATCAGATGAAAGATTCATATTTTCTCTCAGTCTCATTAACATTGTGGTTTTTCCTAAATCACTCACTATGAAAAAACCATGATTTAATTCATAATCAATAATTCTAGGAACTGGTATCTTCATGCCATCTAAGATCTTAGCGATTCTTATAAAGCTCTTATTGTTTTCATGTTCTGGAGGAGAATCTACAGCAATATAAGAATTTTCATTATGAAGAATAACTCTGTAATAACTTCTAAAACTAGCATCGGAGCTTGCAGTCTCTATTCTTCTTATCGGTGCATCAATAGAATTTTCTATCCAAGACTTGAAAAGAGTATTTCTTTCGTTATGCTTCAATTATTACCCTATATATTCTAAAAAATTCAGTTTTTTCTATAAAATAAATCATATTACATGATAATTAAGAACATGGATTCAGAAACCTTTTTTATAATGATATGTGATAATAAAATCTTGAAGAGAAAAAGGAATGTTGTTTGAACTATATGAATACTAGTAAACAGATATTTATATTTATAATAATCATGATGATTTGCGAAGCTAATGCTGAAGAGAACTCTATCAATGCTTGCTTAATTAGCTATCAGAATTCAAATAACCTTTTAATAAATTCAAAAGAATCTACTTTACTCTCCGCGGGTTCGATTGAAGGCCAACTGGGGAAAAAGTTAAGCATCAAAAATGAAATAAAAGTTACGTCTGGAGATAATACAATCATTGGCGGAGAAGCTACTTTTGATGAAAATGGAGGTATTATCAGAGTAACTAAGAACCTGATATTTGAAAATCCAAATGCTGTTATATATGGAAAAGAAGCCATCATCAAAACTGAAGAAAAAACAGCATTAATTCAAAACAGTGATTACCAAATATACAATATCCCAGCAAGAGGGATTGCTAAAACAATAGCAATAGATAGCGATAATAATTTTAAACTAACTGATTTTACTTACACCACTTGTACTGCCCTTGATAATTCTTGGGAGTTGAGGGCTCAATCTATGGAACTGAATAAAGATGAGGGAATGGCAAAAAATCTAAGCTTAAGATTTAAAGATTGGCCTATTTTATACCTTCCTTATTTGACCTTTCCTCTATCAGATTCAAGAAAATCAGGAATTCTACCTCCCAACTTTGGCTCATCAACAAAAAGAGGCCTAGAACTAAGTCTTCCCTATTATTGGAATATCTCTACCAATATGGACCTCAAAACTACTCCAAAATATATGGATAAAAGAGGATTCCAACTAAGTAATCAGTTTAGATTTATGACTAAAAATCAAAGAGGTGAAACACTCCTTGATTTTCTGCCTAATGATAAACAAACGGATAAAGACAGAACTTACATATCTCATGAACAGGTCGTTAATCTTAGTTCTGACTGGAAATTATCCTTAAAGGGAGAATATGCTTCTGGAAATAACTACTTTGAGGATTTGACCCAAACACTCAGCTCCACTAGTAGAACCCATTTGGTGAGATCCATTAATCTTGATCATTTTAGTAATAATTGGTTTTTGAACATTGGTATGGATAATCATCAAATAATAAATGACGTAATACTCTTTGATGAAAAACCTCACAAAAGGCTACCTTATTTAAATTTTACAGGATTATGGTCTTTGAAAGAAACTGGAATAAATTATGGACTTAATGGGCAATTAGCTTATTTCGATAAAAGTGGTGCAGCCTCAGGAGGAAGGTTTCATATGATGCCAAATATATCAAAAACATTTAACTTGAATGGCATTCAAGTAAAACCGGCTCTGGAAATTGATATAACTAAATATAATTTGGATAAAGGATCCGATGAAGAAACTAGTCGATTTAAGGCGAAAAGAACTGTTCCAATATATAGCTTGGACGTTAATGCTTTACTGAAAAAGTCTTGGAGTAATCAATCATATCAACAAACCATAGAGCCTAGGATAATGGCTGTCTATATTCCCTTCCATGATCAGAATGATTTTCCTGTATTCGATACCATACAACCTGATATTAATCACATCCAGCTATTCAGAAAAAACAGATACATAGGACAAGATCGTATAGGTGATACATCAAAGTTAAGTTATGGAATAACAACAAAGCTTTTTGAAAAAAGTAGTCTAGAGCCCTTTATGAGTTTAACCCTTGGTCAAACTCATTATTACAAAGAAAGAAAAGTAACTCTCCCAAATGAGCTTGTAAATAATAATAATTCTTCCGCTTATCTCGCAATGATGAAATGGAATATTAGTAAAGAATGGTCATTAAGATTAGGACATATGTGGGCATCTGATATTGATCAATCAATGAAAACTGAAACACGATTACAATATAAATCAAATAATGCAAAAATCTTCAATTTTTCATACAGGTATCGTCGGGATATGCTTAGGCAATTTGATACCTCATTTTCTATCCCGATTCGAGACAGTTGGAATATTGTAGGACGTTATAATTACTCGATTATAGATAAAAAAGTTTTTGAACAATTTATTGGTGTGGAATACGAAACATGTTGCTGGGGTATTAGAGCTGTTTCTAGGAAGCATTTGGCATATCGAAATGGTGAATCAGACTCGTCTTTCTCAATACAATTTATTTTTAAAGGTCTGGGAGAAATTGGTATGCCAATTGAAAACCTATTGGATCGAGGAATATTAGGATATGATGGCACTTATTATGATTAATAAGAATAAAATAGTTCTCAAAATAATTATTTGCTTAACGATTATTTTAAGCACTAATTTACTTTCTCAGACAAGAGAACTTGGAGGTACTGGTGAGTTTATTGATGGTATTGCTGCCATTGTAAATGATGGAGTTATTCTTAGGAGTGAAGTTGAACAACAACTTACAATGATTATAGCCAACCTAGAAAAACAAGAAGGACGAATGCCGCCAATAGATGTAATACAAGAACAAGTCATGGAAAGATTAATCATTCAAAGAGTTCAACTTCAACGCGCTGAAAGATTTGGTGTTAGAATCTCAGATGAAGCACTAAATGCTGCTATCACAAATGTAGCTCAAAATAATCAGGTTGAATTCAAAGATTTTCCAAAAATATTGGAAGCAGAAGGTATTAAATACAAAGATTATAGAAAAGAGTTAAGAGAGCAATTAACCATTGATCAATTAAGACAAAGAGATGTTGCATCTAGAATCTCAGTCTCTGAAAGCGAGCTTGAAAGCTTTATGGTTCTACAAAAAGACCAAGATGCTTTGAATTATGACTATAATCTCTCACACATTTTGATTCCTGTATCGTCTTCCTCAAGCAATAATGAAATAAAAAAAGCAGAAAATTTAATTAACACACTTTATGAAAAAATTAGCAATGGAGAAAATTTTGAATCATTAGCTGTCGAATTTTCTAAAGGTCAACAAGCCCTCAATGGAGGAAATTTAGGTTGGATGCAAGGTGAACAATTGCCTAATATTTTTGTTCAAGCAGTCAACTTAATTGAGACAAATCAATTAAGCCAGCCTTTTAAAAGTGGAAGTGGTTTTCATCTACTTAGATTAAATGCGATCAAAGGCAATGACCCCATACTAGAAGATCAAATCAATGTCAGACATATCCTGATTAAAACTAATGAAGTATTGGATGACTCTGCTGCAGAAGAAAAACTCAAAACAATAAGAAATCAAATAATCAATGAGGGTGATTTTGGAGCTGTTGCATCAGCCATATCTGAAGACAGTGGATCGGCGCAAGAAGGCGGCGACATGGGATGGACTGCACAAGGTTTTTTTGTTCCAGAATTTGAATTGGTTGCAAATTCATTAAGTGAAAATGAAATTAGCATGCCCTTTAAAACAGGGTATGGATGGCATATCATTGAATTCTTAGGTAAGAGAACATTTGACAATACTGAGGAAATTCAAAAAAGAAAAGCCATATCGGCTATTCGTAATTCAAAGCTATCGGATGAAATAGAAATCTGGGCACGAGAATTAAGAGATGAGGCTTTTGTAGAAATACTACCCTACAATTAGTTTATATACCCCAATCGATAAGATTATGCTCAAACCGTTTGCCGTCACCTCAGGAGAACCAGCTGGTATAGGTCCTGATTTAACTCTATCAATTGCTCAAAGAGATGATTCTTCTGAATTTGTAGTGTTTGGAGATTTAATTATGCTTAAGGAGAGGGCTAATGCATTAAAACTAGACATTAACTTTATTCAGTATAATCATCAGCAAAACTATTCATCTCTACCAAAGAATTCACTACTGGTTAAAAATTTTTATGTCGCAAAAAAAGTTATTGCAGGAAAGCTTGATCTGAAAAATAGTGCCTATGTTATTTCAATGATAGAAAATGCTACACAGACATGCTTAAACAGAGATTTTAGAGGAATGATTACTGGACCTGTTCATAAAAATATTATTAATCAATCCGGTATTAATTTTAGAGGACACACAGAGTTTATTGCTGAAATGTGTGAATCGAAATCAGTGATGGCATTTGTATCAGATAATATGAAAATGGCATTAGCAACAACTCATATACCTCTAAAAAAAGTACCTAATAGCATTGATAGCCGCCTCCTAATAGAAACCATTGAAATTATTGAGAAAGATCTCAAAACTTATTTTGGTCTCAAAAAACCAAACATAGGCGTCTTAGGACTGAATCCACATGCAGGGGAACAAGGATTATTGGGTAAAGAAGAATCATTAATCATTGAGCCTGCTATAAAACATCTAAACAACAAGAACAAAAGTATTATAGGACCTATATCGGCAGACACTGCTTTTCTGCAAAAGCTAGATTTGGACATTATTTTAGCTCTTTATCATGATCAAGGATTACCACTTTTCAAATTTGTTAACCCGCATCAGGCAGCCAATGTAACTTTGGGCTTACCCATCATAAGAACGTCGGTAGATCATGGCATTGCGTTAGATTTAACAGCTAGCAATAAAGTAAATAATGAAAGTCTTCATTACGCCATAAGGACTGCAAAAAAAATGTCTGAGAATTATGCATAAAAAAACTAAGCCAGTGATAAGAAAACGCTTTGGCCAAAATTTTTTGCATGATAAAAATATAGTAGAAAAAATTATTAGATCAATTAATCCAAGACTTAATGATCATGTTTTAGAAATTGGTCCTGGCCAAGGTGCCTTGACATTCCCTCTCCTAAAATATTTAAAAACAATAGATGTTATTGAAATTGATAAAGATTTATCTTTGCAACTTGCAGAAAGCAATCATTCTAAAAGTATCAATATTCATTGCATGGATGCACTCTCATTTGATTTCAAAAATATTGTTAAGAATAATCAAAAAATTCGTCTAATTGGCAATCTCCCCTACAATATCTCCACTCCACTAATTTTTCATATACTGCATTCAAATTCTTTGTTTAAAGACCTTCATATCATGGTTCAAAAAGAAGTTGCTGATCGAATGACTAGTACTGAAAATAAAAAAACATACGGCAGACTCTCTATTGCAATACAGGCTCGATGCAAGGTTGAAAAACTTTTCAATATATCTCCTAATGCATTTTTTCCTAAGCCTAAAATTACTTCTTCTTTCATTAGAATCACCCCAAAAAATAATTTAGATGAAGATGTATTAGATACATTAGATAACATTATTAAAGATGCATTTTCAAAAAGAAGAAAGAAAATTACTAATGGCTTAATCAATTATTTTTCAAAAGAAGAAATTTTAAAAATGGATATTGATTGCGAAAGCAGACCTGAAAACCTAACCGTTGAAGACTATATTAAACTATCAAAGAAAAGGTGTTCTTAGTTGTCTACTTTCGCAATAGGGGACATACAAGGTTGCTATGAAGAATTCAGAAAGCTTCTTGAAATAATTCAGTTTGATGAGAAAAAAGATCAATTATGGTTAACTGGAGATCTAGTCAATAGAGGACCCCAATCACTGGAGGTGCTTAACTACCTCTATTCGATTGATCAATCCATTATTACTGTTCTTGGCAATCATGATCTTCACTTGATTGCTCTCGCACTCTCTAATAAAAGAATTGAGAGTAAAGATGAATCGCTTCAAGCAATATTGAAATCAAAAAATAAAATCAATCTAATTGAATGGCTTAGAAGTAAGCCATTGATGCATTTTGATCAAGAATTAAACACAGTGCTTGTTCATGCTGGTATTCACCCCGATTGGTCAGTAAAG
>JABHDX010000127.1 GCA_018672815.1 Gammaproteobacteria bacterium
AAATAATATTTTTATCTTTTAAATCAATGGGATATAAAGTTAATACATAAATTATGTTGTTCTTTACCAACAATTAACTGTTTAGATCCTCTATTTTAATCTTATTACTATGGCTATTTATACTTGTAATATGATCTCTTTCCTATAGTATTTTCATATAAAAGAGGATTGAGGGTTATCAAAAAACGAATTAATCTTCTTTCTATATATATTTAAATATATTTATTAATTATTTTTAACTAGGGGTTAAAATTATGTCGACTTTAACAAGTACTCAAAAAATAACGAGCGTTGCTGCTGCAGTTACAACTGCCTTAGCAGGTTATACAACATCACAAGCTCAATTAGAAGAAATTGTTGTTACCGCAACTAAGAGAGCTGAAAGCCTTCAAGATATTGCCGGTAGCGTGCAAGCTATTACTGAAGCAGACCTAAGAAAAGCACAAGTAGTAGGAATGGAAGATTACGCAAAGCTTATACCAAGCATGAGTTATGTAAATTACTTACCAGGTACTGGTAAAGTTTACTTCCGTGGTATTGCTGATGATAACGGTACCTTTATCTCTGAAGAATCCGTTGCATTATATATTGATGAACAACCAGTGACGCAATCTGGTATGGCTGTTGATGTAAGAATGATTGATATCGAAAGAGTCGAGGCACTTGCTGGACCCCAAGGAAGCTTATATGGATCTAGTGCTCAATCAGGAACACTCAGAATTATAACCAATAAACCTGATACCAGTGAATTTGCTGCTAGTGTTGATTTAACCCTTAGAGCGTCTGCAACTTCCCCTAGAAATGAAGACAGCTGGGATATCAGTGGAATGGTTAATGTTCCTATATCTGACAACTTTGCAATTAGAGCAGTTGGCTTTACGGCTGAAGATGGAGGATTTGTAGATGTCATTGAGGGAACTAGTGCTAGATTTGGACTCAATAAAAATACAGATTTTAATCCTGCAGCTGTAAGAGAAGATGTTAATACCTTTAAATCAACAGGCGGAAGATTGTTTGCTAAATGGGAACAAGATGACGGCTATGTTATGGCAGGTATTGCCACTCAAAGTAATTCAGCTGATGGCTATAACTATTTTGATCCGACAATTGGAGACCTTCAGCGAATCTCTTTTTATGATGAACCAAGAGATGATGATTGGACTCAACTCTCATTAACGATAGAGAAAGATCTAGGTTTTGCAAAATTAATTTCTGCAACCTCTTACTTCGATAGAGATGTATTTTATGTCAATGATCGATCTACCTATTCGATGTATTTTGGAACATTTTGTTACTACTATAACGGTTATGCATCATCTAGTAGATATTGCTTTCAACCAGTAGGAACATCTTATGCTTACAATGATGTGCCAGGATTTAATACCTTAGTTCAGTGGAACTCATCCAAAACACAAGAATTTAGATTATCTAATCAAACAGACGATTTAGATTGGCTTGTTGGATTGTTTTATCAAGAACGTGAAGAAGGATGGGATTTTGAAACTCAAACCGTTGGTTATCGTGATTCTGCAGGTTATGCAAGTCAAGTGGCATCAGTTGCTGCTTACCTTCCTGATAGATTGCCAATCGCACCAACTGATGTTTGGTGGGCCTCATACGATAGAACCAACTGGGAAACCATGGCTATTTTTGGCGAAGTGAACTATCGATTTGATGAGAATTGGGAATTAACTGTTGGTGGTCGTTACTTTGATCGTGAAGCTGATAAGGTATATTGGGTTGAGAATCCAAAAGGTGCTCTAACAGCTGATGGTTATTTACCTAAGAATAAACGTGATAATGAGAGCCAAAGTGATTTCGTACCAAAGGTTAGCATTAAGTATAATGTCAATGATGACACTATGGTTTATGCACTGTATTCAGAAGGATATCGACCTGGTGGTGTAAATCGTGGACGTTCAAGTGCGCCAGTTTATCCCGATAGCTATGAATCTGATTTCTTAATGAATTGGGAATTTGGTGCAAAAACAACTCTAGCTGATGGTCGAGTAAGATTGAACCTTACCTACTTCACAATGGATTGGGAAGATTACCAAATTGAGCTAGTCGACCCAAGTAACCGACCTTGTGGAGCTGATAATGCCTACCCTGCTCCTCAATGTGGCCAGCCTTGGCAAAAAGTGGTAGCAAATTTGGGTAATGCTGGATCTGATGGACTGCAATTAGAACTACTTGCAGCAATAGGAGAAGGCACAGAACTAGGCTTTAACTCACAATGGGTAACTGCAGAAACTGAAACCGCTTTAGCAGATGGATCAGCTCCTGCTGGATCAAGACTGCCTCAGGTTCCAGAATTTAAAGGAAGCCTATGGATTGATAAAACTGTATCTACAAACGCATTCGGTGGAAACGAAGCATATATGAGAGCTTCTGCCTCATACACTGGTGATACGGTAAGTGCAGTGCAACCTGGATCTCAGTTCATGCAAAGCTCCTACACCATTATGGATGCAAAAGTTGGTGTCATGGGTGATGATTGGGAACTAGACTTCTTTATCAATAACATTACGGATGAAAGAGCAGAAATTGCTGTCAATGACTGGTTCTTTGATTTCTTCTTCGGAAGAGGAAGACAATACACCAATCGTCCAAGAGAAATTGGTATAAGATACACCAAACGCTGGTAAGTCTTAGAAACTAGTAAAGACCTCAGTATTTTTTACTGAGGTCTTTTTTGTTTCTAATAGCTAGTGACAATGGATAATCACTTAATTTCATAAAGAGATGAAAAGAAGATGACAAACAAAGATTTAAAAGAGAACAGTACTAATGTCACTGGTCCTTATGACTCTCTTAGAGATTATATGGAAGCTATTGAAAGCCATGGAAACGTTATAAGAATAAAAGAAATTGATCAGGATGCCTATGAGTTAACTGGTTTTATGTATAAATTGCTTGATAAACATGGTTGGCTTGGTGCGCCAACTGTCATAGTAGAGAAAGTAAAAATTTCAGGTGAATGGGTTGATGGACCAATCATCATTAATCAATATGGTATGGCTGGACATGAAGCTATGGCTATAGGAGTGCCTCTTGATGAGATTGAAGAGGGAGAACATATTCTTAATTATAAGAGAGCGCTTAATAAAATGATGGAAATGGGAGATATAACTCCTATTCAAACAACAGAAATTGATAAGCAAGATGCTCCTAGTAAAGATGTCATCCTCAAAGAAGATGAAATTGATATTTTGAAATTCCCATTTATTCAAACCAATCCTGGTGATAATGGAAGATTCATTAATACTGGCAATCTCATTACGGTTGACCCAGATCAAGGTAGAAATGTTGGCACCTATAGAATGCAAATTAAGGGACCAAGAAAAATTGGTATTAGTCCAGAAAAGAATCAAGATGGCTGGAAATCCCTGATGAATAGTGGAAAAGACGTAGCACAAGCGGTTGTCGTTTTAGGTACTGACCCAATTGTTTTTGCAATGAGCAGTTCAAAAACTGCAAGAACAGGACAAGATGAACTTGAAATAGCTGGAGGATTCAAAGGACAATCAGTTGAAGTAGTGAAATGTGAAAATAGCGACATTCGAGTACCTGCAAATGTAGAAATGATTATTGAGGGTGAAATTCCACTCAATGATTTCGAGCCAGAGGGTCCTTTCGGAGAAATGTATGGTTATATGGGAAAGCCACACGAAGAAACGTTCTATATGAATATTAAAACCATAACACATCGGGTTAATCCGATGTTTGTTAATCAATTCACAGGGGTTACCAGAGGTTATGTGACCTCGCCTGGAGAAGCAGCCTCGATTCGAGGTTTTTCTAAATTTATGCCTGAACTGACAGGGTTTCATATTCCTATTGATCATGTTGGATATCTTTTTCTAAGCATGAAGAAAACAAAACCAAATCAAGGAATAGAGCTTGCTGAAAAATTCAATTTCTTACCTCTAGGAAAAATTGTTATTGTTGTTGATGAAGATGTAGATATTCACGATACCAAGGAGGTTTTTAGAACTGTTGGAGCCAGATGGCAACCTCATCCAGGAGCTAAAATTATTGAAGATACCGCCGGATTCTTTTTAGACCCCAGTGCAGTCATAAGAGGAAGATCATCTAGGATACTTATCGATGCAACAAGACAATTACCAGAAGAAAATGGTCCATCCCCCTACCCGAAATTAAATAGAGAACTTCTGGTTGAACATGCTCCAGAAATTTTTGACTTGGTTGAAGAAAAATGGGGTCATTTATTATAATAAGGAGATTAATATGTCCAATGAATCTGATATAAAAGCTTTTGAGAGTGGAGACGTTCTAGTAGCTGCAACTGTATTGAATAATGCTGATGATGATCATGCTGGGGATGGGCGAGTTATGCAGTTTGATAGTGAACTTAACTTAAAGGGAACACTTTGGACTGAAAATACTACTCACTTAGTAGGAGGTCTAAAGTTTGACCAGGATAATAACCTTTGGGCTTTTGACAGTCAAAATTACTCGGTATTAAAAATATCTCCTAAAGGCGAACAAATCAATCAAATTGATTTTGGGGAACGTTCTTTCTCCAATGCCTGTTTTAGTAGCAGTGGCGATATCTTCCTTGGAGAACATCTTGTTGGTGATGAATCCAATAATAAAGCACTTGAAGGGCCAAGAAAATTAAAAACAGTTCTACCGTTTATGCCTGATACAAAAAGATATGGTGATGGTAATTTATATAAATTCTCATCCGATGGTGAACTAAAAGACACTTATGAGACTCTAACGCATGGAGGTATGCCTGGTTTTCTTGGTGTCACAGCATCCTCTATGGGACCTGATCAATCTAAAATTGTCTATATTTCAGAACTAGGCAATCGTATTTTTCAATACGATGTGATTAAGAATGAACAAGCCGATGACTTGATTACCTACGCACCGGAAAGTGGCGACTTAGTCATTGCTATAACGCATAGTACAAATGGAGATTTCTATTCAATAAAAGCTAACTTTCGTGCTGGTTTCAGTCTGTGTAAGCACGATTCCTCTTCTGGTAATATTTTAGAACAATTCGAATTACCCGGACCCGGTTGGGCATCCTTATGCATAGCTATGGATGGAGAAAGTGCTTATATAGGTAACTTCTTCAATGGGACAATGGGAAGATTTAACTTAACTAATGGTGAGATGATTGCAAGCGCTGAAACCAATGTAGAAAGGTCCTTAGCCGGTATCGCTCAATTCATTGGTTGACTCTACCAAGGCACTGTTTTGCCATTATAGTTCAGATAAGCTCCAGTATTTTCTACTGTAATGGAGTCAATATTCCTAATCATATCGGATACCGCT
>JABHDX010000128.1 GCA_018672815.1 Gammaproteobacteria bacterium
CCGAATCATAAGAAATCTTTTTTAATTTCGCTGTCCTCAAAGGGACAAAGAAATATAGAAAAAATATATAACTATCAACAGTTATTAACAAAAGTTTTTGTGAAAGATCTAAATTTGTCTTTTTCAGAATTAATTAAAGTCACAGATTTTATAAGGTCATTAAGAGAAAATTCAGAAAATAATTTAAGCATTATTCAATAATAAGGGGTTAAATATGAAAGCTTATATGATTGTTAGAGCAGTAATTCATGATCGAGATGGATTCGTTAATGGGTATGGAGTTGAAGCTGCAAAATTGGTTGAAAAATTTGGAGGTAAGTACTTAGTTAGAGCCCCTGGTGCAATAGCTCTTGAAGGAATAGAGTCTGAGAATAACTCTGTAGTTATTTCAGAATGGCCCTCAAAAGAACAAGCTCAAAACTTCTGGAATTCAGATGAATACAAGAAAGTAAAGAAACTCAGAGAGGGTATGGCTGATTGCTATGTAATGATTATTGAAACTGATGCAATTAACTAAACAGAATTGATATGGCAAATTCGATAATAAAAAGAACCACCTTAATTGTTAGGGATATGGAAAAATCATCTGTCTGGTACCAAGAAGTTTTCGGTATGACTATCTACTATGATGACGAAGTAATATTGAGTGGAAATGGAATGGCAGCAGGAAAAAAAGATGATGTCACACATTTAATAATCCTAAAATGTGATGACCCGGTCATTGGTATGATCGGCCTTCTTCAATGGGTTAAGCCACTCTGGCCAGCACCAGAAGAAGTTCCAACGGCTGTTGATTATGGTCTTCCAACATTTGTTGTGGATACAGATAATATACAAGAGGTTTATGAAAAAGCTTTAGCTCTGGATACAAATATACATTCTAAACCTCATGAGTGGTCAGTTAGAGGTGCAACTGGTGATATGATTAATTTTATTGGGATGTCTTTATTTGATCCTGATGGACACTTTTTTGAAGTTAACCAAAGAATAAACTAGGATTCTAGGAGATAGATAATGAGATTCCAAAGAACGAATTTTTTAGTCTCAGATTTAGACAGAGCTTTAGTGCTTTATCGAGATATATTAGGCATGAAAGTAGATCTAATCAAAGAATCAGAAGAAGACTCTTATTCTTATGATGTTTTTGAAATTGATCGAAGCATTAAGTTAAATTTCGCCCTTCTCAGTTATGAAAATCAACCCAGAGTCATGGCACTTACAGAATTAGGCAAAAATAATTTAGCCAATGCTTCTCATCCCAGACGTTCCGCAATTGTTATTGAGGTTGCAGAAGTGGATTATATTCTAAATAAAGCATTGGAGAATAATTTTAAAATCTACAGAGAAGAAAAACTTGTCACACATGATGGAAGAGAGGGAAGAGAAATTGGTATCTTAGATGATGACGGTAACTTAACCGTAATCTATAAAATAGAAAAGGATAATAAATGAAAAATGAATCCATAAATAGTCAAAATCCTTATGTTAAAAAATCCTATGCATGGTACATGGTGCTTTTAATGACTATGGCTTATATGTTTTCTTTTATTGATCGATATATTTTAGGTCTACTTATAGATCCAATTAAAGCAGATCTCGGGCTGAGTGATACCCAAATGGGATTGCTATTAGGGCCTGCTTTCGCTATTTTTTATGCCACTATGGGTCTCCCATTAGGCTATCTAGCTGATCGAGTAAAACGAGTGTCTATTGTTTCTATTGGAATTTTTATTTGGTCATTAGCTACTGTAGCATCTGGGTTTGCTCAAAAATTTAGCCACCTATTCTTAGCCAGAATGACAGTCGGTATTGGAGAGGCAACACTTAGCCCTTGTGCTTTATCAATGATTACTGATAGCTTTCCTGAAAAAAATAGAGGAAAACCGATTGGATTTTATACTATGGGTATGTCATTTGGACCTGCAATCGCATATCTTTCAGGTGCGGCAGTTCTCTTTTGGTCTCAGTCTATTGATTCAATTCAAATCCCTTTAATAGGTGATATAGCACCTTGGCAACTTGCTTTTATTGTTGTAGGATTTCCAGGAATGTTATTAGCTATTTTTGTTTACTTTCTAAAAGAACCACCGAGAAAAGAAGATCCTAATTTAGAGAATAAAGAGAAACCAACAATAGTAGAAGCTCTTAAATATTTTTATTCGAAAGCTGGTGCAATGGGTAGCTTCATATTGCCAGCTTGTGTAATGACTGTTATTGCTTATTCACAAGCATGGCTGGCTCCGATGTTCGAAAGGACATGGGGTATGGAAACATCACAATATGCTTTAATTAATGGAATGCTCTTATTATGTTTAGGACCTATCTCAAATAATACAGCTGGCTGGTTGGCTGACTATTTAAGAAAAAAAGGCTATAAAGATGGTGGATTAAGGGTAGTAATATTAGGTGCTATTATCTTAGTCCCTACTGCAATCATAGCTCCATTAATGCCAAATCCGACAGTCTGCTTTGTGCTATTAGGTATAAACTTAATTGGTATAGCTTTTACCTCTTCCAGCGCATTGATAGCCTTACTAAGAATTGTTCCATCAAATATCAAAGGCGTCTCAGTTGCTTTCTATCTAATGTGTATCAGTATTACCGGATTACTCCTAGGTCCCACTGCCATAGGTATTCTTAATGACTATGTATTTGGTGTAGAAGGTGTTCGTTATTCAATGGCACTTGTTCCTTTTATACTAGGTGTCCCGGTATTACTCATGATTCCATTTATGCGAAAACGATATTTAAAAGAATTAAAATGAGATTAAATTAAAATGAAAATATTACTTATAACACTATTACTCATAGCTGCACCAATAATACATGCTCAAGGACAGGACAGTACTAATTTTGAGAGAGATGCTATGGTAGTGAGTGAGTTATTACCAGGACTTTATGATAACTACAGCCAATACTACTTTGATCAACGTGCAAAACTTCCAAAACTAGAACAACATTCCAGACGTCATATTGTCATTGAAAAAATGGATTCCCCTTCTGTTGAAGTTTTTTCAATTAGCGATAGCATCAGCGAAGGAGAAAAAATAAAAACTTCATACTCTTTAATGTCAGTTGAAGCAAACAATACAAAAGAAGGTGTTCAATTAACTATTTATAACAGCAGTGAAAATTATAATCTAGAAGACATTAATCAATCTCCAAATTGCACCATTATACTTGTTAGAGGAGCTGAAGAGTTTTACTCGAAAGAATTCTCAGGTACATGTGAAAATAATCCAAATATCTATACACTTAGTCCAAAACATTTATTTGTTCGCACTTTGGAAAGTGATGTTTCAAAAATCCCATACAAATTGAATCAAGGTAGAAACTTTGAATGTTATGTTGATATTCCTGGAGTCGGTGGCGGTAGAGATGAACCATATAATCGATATGATGGATATAAAATTCATGACCAAGGTGGTTCTTTTGAAATTCAAACTAAAGACAAAAGATCTATTATTATTTCTTTGGCTAAAATAGATTGGCCTATAAATAACTATGATGGAGTTTTTACTAGAGATGTCCTTGTTATATATGCCACTGAAATTACAAAAGATGGTCCAAAAGAATTGGGCTACGCATTTACCGAACCAGATGTAGAAAGACTAGGGCTTAACTTCAAATGGATGCTTGCTTCTTGTTTTACAAAATCAAATCAATACGCAATCCCTTTCATGTAGAAAGAGTCTAAATAATAGTTAGATTGAGCTAGTTCTTTTGCGAATTAGTTTGACTTAAAGAAGAATCAAGTCTGTCCTTCACATCACTGACTATTTTCTTGCATAAATCACTGGCTGTTGTTTCAAATAAGAATGGAAAAATAGAGTGAATGATTACTGCAAAACCTGCAAATATCATTTTAAATCCATAGGATGCAGCACAAACTAAGTGTTCGATATAGGTTTCACTTCTTGATCGTGGATGCTCTAAAAAAAGATTAATAATTCTTTTCATTTTTACTACATACCACTGATTGTTTTCTTTTTATGAATATAGAAATTGTCATATATTTTACCCATTCCAAGTAAATTTTTATAAAGAAACAAAGATTTATTAATATCACTAACAATAAAAGTCGTTCTTCTAAATAGTATATCTTGGTTAAGTTGATTCATCAGTATTGTAATATATTGTATATAACTAAATATTATATATATATTCTATCTTTTTATTTAGACATAAGCAATTGTAAAATTGAAGATCTATGCTTATATTTTTCTTTGAAAGAGTCAACTGAGTTCTTTTATGAGCTTAAGAATTTCTTCTGTTTTCTCTTCCATTAATTGTTGGTTTTCTTTGGACTCTACGTTCAGTCTAACCAACGGTTCAGTGTTTGACACACGAAGATTAAAACGCCAATTTGAAAACTCAAAACTATAACCATCAAGATCATCAATTAAGGGATTATATTCAAGATAATACTCCTTAATGCACTCTAAAAGTTTTTTAGGATTATCAACCTTGGTATTGATCTCCCCACTGACTGGATATCGATTCATTCGCTCCTTTACCAGATTAGTTAGAGTTTCACCCGAGCTGCAAATATTTTCAATCAGAAGTAGCCAAGGAATCATACCACTATCACTATAGTAAAAATCCCTGAAATAATGGTGTCCACTCATTTCACCGCCATAAACTGCTTGATTCTCACGCATTATTTCTTTAATGAATGAATGACCCGCTTTGCTGAGTAATGGTGTACCACCAAACTTATTGACTTCCTCTCTTGTATTCCATACTAGTCTTGGATCATGAACGATTTGATCATTTAGATTCGTTTTTAATAATTGCTCACTTAAAAGACCTATAAGGTAATAGTTTTCTATAAACGTTCCATTAGAATCAAAGAAAAAACACCGATCAAAATCTCCATCCCAAGCAATACCAAGATCAGCATTATTATCAATCACAGCATCTGCTGTCACTTGTCTGTTTTCCGGTAATAAAGGGTTAGGAATACCATTGGGGAAACTACCATCGGGCTCATTATTTATCTTGATGCAATCAATTGGAAGTAATTTCTCCATGGCATCTATAACAGGGCCAGCACAACCATTGCCAGCATTAAAAACCACTTTTAATGGTCTCAATTTACTGATATCAACAAAACTAATTATTTTCTTTATATAATCAGGTCGAATGTCTTTTACAATCAATTCAATCGGGTTATTGCTAAAATGATCAATAGCGTTTTCTGTTAGCCGCATAATATCACTAAGGCCACTATCCATGCTGATAGGTTTAGCTCCAGGCCCAACTATTTTCATCCCATTGTAATCGGATGGATTATGACTGGCAGTGATCATAATGCCTGCATCAGTATTTAGATGATTAGTAGCAAAATATATTTCTTCTGTGCCGCACAATTGAATATTGAATATTTTACAATTCCTAGAAGCTATTCCTTGAGAAAGAGCATTTAAAATATCTATGGAAGATGGTCTTACGTCATAGCCGATCACTATCGATGAAGCATTAAAATAATCAGCTACAGCTACACCAATTCTATAAGCAATAGATTCATTTAATTCTGAAGGAATCCTCCCTCTAATATCATATGCTTTAAAGCAATCCATTGAGATCTATATTTGTTCTAAAAAACTTTTAATATAATTTAGTGAGATCTTTTACCATCAAAAACACATACAAATTCCAGTATCTCTTTACCATCATTATGCACACGATGAAATTCCCCATCTTCAATCAGAACAACATCGCCAGGCTTAACATCAAAAGTTCTATCATCTATTTCCATTTGTCCAGTTCCTGTCATAAAAATATAGACCTCTTCTTGTCCAGGATGTTTATGGCCACTGGTACTCTTGTCTGGATTTAAATAAGTAGCACTGGCTACCAGATTTTTTAACAAACTGTTGTCTGTGACAATATATCTTTCATCTTCTTTAACCGTATTCCAACCTTTATTTTTTTCTTGCATAATTCTTATACTCCTAATGGTTGTGCATAATAATCAAAAAATGTGTACATAACTATAGTGCATATTATCAGAGTCAAAATCATAACAGGTAGTCCTTTTTTAGCCCAGGTATAAGGTGTTATTGCTAAATCTGGATTGCCTGTTGTTTTGGCTAACTTTTCAGAAACTGTCACAATATAAACATTAGCTGTGGAACCAATATGGGTTCCATTTCCACCCATACCAACACCTAATGCAAGACACCAACATAGTGCTGCAATATTAACACCAATAGCTTCTAAGGAAGCTATAATTGGAATCATGGCAGCAGTAAATGGAATGTTATCAATAGCCGCTGACATAATAGCTGCTACCCACATCAAAGCAATGCAAGTAATCATGAAATTCTCCTGAATTACATCACCAGTAATAGGGTCAATTAATAATGGGACTAAGAATTGACCTAGGTACTCTAGAAATTTACTTCCCTCTACACCGCCGACAAGCATAAATAGTGCTACAAAGAACATTAAGAGAGGTATTTCATGAGTCATATTTGTCATCACATCCTCAAATTCAATTTCTTTAGCAAGAATTGTCAGGAGTATTAGACCAGTTCCAGCTACCATCCATGGTTCCCAATGAATAGTATTATGAATCATGAAAAATATTACCATTAA
>JABHDX010000017.1 GCA_018672815.1 Gammaproteobacteria bacterium
AGAAAATGTTTCTCGTTTTGTGAGAGAAAATGTAAAACCTATTATCCAAGAACATTTTGAACAACATGCTTTCCCCTCTGATCTAATTAAACCCATAGCAGAACTTGGATTACTTGGGAGTTCCATTGAAGGTTATGAATGTGCTGGGATGAATGCAATGTCTTATGGATTGATTTGCCAGGAACTTGAACGAGGAGACAGTGGAGTAAGGAGCTTTGTTTCAGTTCAAAGTAGTTTAGTTATGTATCCAATTTACACCTATGGCAGTGAAGAGCAAAAGCAAAAATGGCTTCCAAGATTAGCTAAGGCAGAATCCATAGGTTGTTTTGGATTGACAGAATCTCATGGTGGATCAGATCCTTCTAATATGAAAACATATGCAAAAAAAGATGGAGAAGATTGGGTTATAAATGGTTCAAAAATGTGGATTACTAATGGCTCTATAGCTGATGTTGCATTGATTTGGGCAATGACAGATGAAGGAATCAGAGGGTTTATTGTAGAGACTTCAACAAAGGGTTTTACTGCTAATAAAATAGAAAATAAATTTTCACTTAGAGCATCCATAACATCAGAGCTTTTTTTGGATAATGTACGAGTTTCTCGTAACAATGTATTGCCAAATATTATTGGTTTGAAAGGACCATTAAGTTGTTTAACCCAAGCTCGGTATGGAATTTCTTGGGGTGTAATAGGAGCTGCTGAAGATTGTTTACAACAATTATTGGAATATGCTGATACTAGAGTTCTATTTGATCGAAAACTTTCTGAAAATCAGAGTATCCAGATTCGATTAGCTGATATGCAAAGAAAAATTGTCACAGCCAGTCTTCTTTCTATTAGGTTAGGGCAACTCAAGGACAAGAATGAAATGAATCCAACTCAAGTGTCTTTAGCTAAATGGAATAATGTAAGAATGGCACTTGATATTGCTAGGGATTGTAGAGATATGCTTGGAGGATCTGGGATTAGTGCTGAGTATGTTCCAATTAGACATATGTTAAATCTGGAGAGTGTTATCACCTATGAAGGAACAGAGACTATACATCAGTTAACTATTGGTAGGGCACTAACTGGGAAAAATGCCTTTTGATTTATTTCTCTTTGAAAGACTTAAAATAAAGATCACTAATTTCATCAGAAATAATTGTTGCATCAATTTCATCTGTATTACAAAAAACAACTGTTGAAAAACCAATTTCTGGAAATCGAGCATAATGGGCTAACCATCCAGCCCATGATCCTGATTGTGACCATCGTTTATAACCATTATAGTAAGCAAGATTTTGAGCATAGGCATAAGTCTTTTCATTAATTTCTTCATTAGCCATTTTTTGATTTCTTTTTTTTACTTTAGTTTCAGAATAAGTTTTCTCCATCGTATCTATTAATGACTTATTTTTTCTACCCAGTTTATTCATATAGAAGTTTTGATCCCATTTTATAAAATCATCAAGAGATGTATAAACTCCTCCATCACCCACCCAACTTAGGTTAGTGACATTAATTTTATAGCCACCTTGATTATTTTTTATTGGAGAATAAGCATCAGCTCTATTTTTAAAGATTAAATTTACATCATCATTAAAAAAAGAGTTGTCCATTTTAAGCGGTCCAAATATTTCTTCATTAGCCAACTTCCTAAGACTCATTCCACTTACATTTTCAGCAACCAGAGCAAGTAAGACATAGCCGGTATTACTATAATGAAATTGTGTTTCAGGTTTTATAATCAGGGGTAATGTTTTAATCAATGCATGAAATTCTTCATTGCTTAAGTAGTCTTCATTACCCCATCTAAATTCATTACCCATAGAATTTTTAAATCGACCTGGATAATCAGCATATTCATAATCACCTAAACCACTAAACTGATGTATCATCTGATTAATCGTAACTTTCTCCCCATAATCAATTAAATCAGGAAGGTGTTCTTTCATTTCGCTATCAAAAGATAATTGACCTTTTTCTTCCAGGATTGCTAGTAGCATTGCTGTAAATTGTTTACTGATTGAACCAATTCGAAATATTGTATTTGGTTTAATAGGAATGTTATGTTCAAGATTAGCCATACCATAACCTTTTTTATGGATATATAAACCATCTTTAATTACTCCGACAGCACATCCAGGTTTATTGCTCCTGTCTTTAAAAAGACTATCTATATTTTTTGCGAACTGATGATTTATATACTCTGATGGAACTCTATGGTGCTCAGCAAATAAACTTAAACTGACTATAAAAGCAAATAGAAAGAATGATGTTTTATATAATATTTGTCTCATATTTTCATTTAATTAGTTATCAAATTCTACTAAATCCGTTATTATCACAACAAAATAATATCTAGGTTTAAAATATATCATGATAAGAATAAAAAGAACTTTTCTCATGCTGTTTCTAATTAGTTTCAGTTTCATGTCATCAGCTGATGAGGAAATTACAGAAATAACTTTTGAGAAATTTACGTTATCCAATGGTCTAACAGTGATTGTTCATGAAGATCACAAAATACCTGTAGTCGCAATAAATGTTTGGTATCACGTTGGATCAAAAGATGAGTTACCAGGAAAAACTGGATTTGCACATTTATTTGAACATTTGATGTTTAATGGCACTGAAAATTATAACGATGAATATTTTGGACCCCTTCAGCAAGTTGGGGCAACTGATTTGAATGGAACCACCAATGCTGACCGAACTAATTACTTTCAAAATGTTCCCAAACCAGCACTAGATTTAGCACTATGGATGGAATCAGATAGGATGGGCCATCTTTTAGGAGTTGTCACAGAAGAAAAACTAAACGAGCAAAGAGGTGTGGTTCAGAATGAAAAAAGACAAGGAGAAAACCAACCCTTCGGGAGAGTATTTCTACAGGCAGGTAAGGCAACATTTCCAGAAGGACACCCATATTCATGGTCTACTATTGGTTCAATGGCTGATCTAAATGCAGCATCACTAGAAGATGTACAGAATTGGTTTAAAACATATTATGGACCTAATAATGCTGTATTATCTCTCGCTGGTGATATCAATGTAGAGGAAGCAAAAAAGCTAGTAAATAAGTATTTTGGTGATATTCCAGCAGGGCCTGAACCAATAAAAAGAAAAAAATGGATCGCAAAAAGAACAGGCCAAATCAGAGAAGTGATGTACGATCGTGTTCCAAATACCAGAATTTATAAAGTTTGGAATACAGCAGAAAAAGGAACAAAAGATGAAGCCCATCTTGAATTAATTGCTAATTTGCTTGCAGGCGGCAAGAATTCAAGTCTATACCAGTCATTGGTTTACGAAA
The DNA here is from genome assembly GCA_018672815.1 of Gammaproteobacteria bacterium. Next base: position 3,302 of record JABHDX010000017.1, read on the forward strand.
AACAAATTGCTACTAGTGTTTCAGCTTTCTATTACGATAGAGAAATTGCAGGACAATTTTGGGTTGCTGCTGATTTATCCAATGGCCAATCTATAGTGGAACTGGAAAATGCAATTGATGAAACCATTCATGAATTTATAAAAAAAGGTCCCTCTAAAAAGCGACTTGATAATACTATTACATCCTTAAGAGCATCTTGGATTAAGGGTTTGCAAAGAGTAGGAGGGTTTGGTGGTAAATCAGATATTTTAGCTAAAGGTGAGATTTATCAAGGTGATCCTGGTGCTTATAAAAAACTTATCAGTAATATAATTAATGCTTCTGCAAAAGATTTAAAAACTACGGCAAATAAATGGCTATCCGATGGTGATTATGTGTTAACAGTGGTCCCAAATGCACAGAGATCTCATAATGAAGAATCCACTGCTGATCGCAGCCAATTACCTTTCCCAACCCAATACCCAACTCTAGATTTACCTGATATACAAAGAGCAAAATTATCAAATGGGTTAGAGATTGTTTTAGCAGAAAGACATGATGTACCTATGGTCAATGTATCAGTTCAATTCAAAAGTGGTCATTCTAGTGATTCAAATCAGCAACCGGGTCTTGCAAGTTTTTCAATGTCCATGCTTACAGAAGGGACAAAACGATACGATGCATTAGAGTTGAGTTCGAAACTTGAAGAGTTGGGAACTGATTTGTATACCAATGTTTCTCTCGACACATCAAGCATTAATATTTCTTCATTAAAGTCTAATCTCATACCATCATTAGATCTTCTTTATGAAGTTATGACCGAAGCTGTTTTTGATGAAAAAGAAATTCAAAGAAAAAAAATGAGATGGTTAGCTTCTATTGATCAATCACTCTCTACTCCAAATGGAATTGTCTCTAATATCGCACCAGGTATACTCTATGGTCAAAATCACCCATACGGTAAGCCATTCAGTGGGAATGGCACTAGGGATTCAATTCAATGGATGACGAAAGAAAATATGATTGAATATACGCAAGAAAATATGAACCCAAGTAATGCCACAATTCTTGTAGTCGGTGATACTAACTTAGAAGAAATAACGGCTATTTTGGAGAGTAAGTTTAGTAATTGGAATGATTCTGAAAGCTATCAAAATAATGCAATTGATATTCAAAACTATCAAATACCAACTGAAAGAAAGATATATTTAGTCAACAAACCAGGTGCTGTTCAATCATTGATAGTAGCAGGCCAATTGCTTCCATTTCCTGACTCTCAAGTTGAGAAAGATATAGAGTTAATGAACGCAGTTATTGGAGGTAGCTTTACCTCAAGATTAAATATGAACCTCAGAGAAGATAAAAGTTGGTCTTATGGAGCAAGAGCAAGATTATCAAGA
>JABHDX010000129.1 GCA_018672815.1 Gammaproteobacteria bacterium
CTCTTGAAACAATGAATTACAGGTTGAGAATGTTAACAGTGAATGATGTTTTGAAAGATTATCTGGCTGTTATCTCAAGCCAGGAACAACTCGTCAATCGATTTAATGATGATAGCCCATGGCCTAATGGCTTAACACTCGAGCAAAATTTAATTGACTTAGGTTGGCATCAAAAAGAATTTCAAAAAAGGAGATCTTTTGCCTATACCGTCGTATCTTTAGATGACAATGAGGTTCTTGGTTGCTTATATATATCCCAGTCAAAATAAAGAATACTGTGCTGATATTTTTCTTTGGTATAAGGAAAGTTACATTGGCGAGCCAAAGGATGAAGAGTTACTTAATAATGTTAAAGATTGGGTCAATAATGAATGGCCTTTTAAAAAAGTAAATTATGTTGGAAGAAAATAAGAAACAACAAGAGGCACAAGCAAAGATAACTAAGCTTCTAAAAAAGGATGGGCTTTTTTTTGATGCACCCAAACCCATTACTTTATTTTTTTGGCTTATTGCCTCATCATTCATTTTATATATAATTTTAAAACAAGGCTGATATGAAATTTATTATTTTAATTACTACTTTCTTGACTTACCTAATATCATTTTCTATTAATGGACAGAATCACAATCAATCTGAGCTTATTGAAAAAGAAGGTATTCTCTATCAAGAGTATCCAGACACACTATTTAATGGCGAGCATTCAATCCATTATCCAAATGGCTCAATCAAAGAGATATTAGTCTATAAAAATGGAAAAAAGGAAGGCATGAGAGAAACTTTTCATGAAAATGGTGAATTGTTTGAAAAAGAGACTTATAGAAATGGAAACTTGGAAGAAATCTTTGAGGGTTTTTACGATGATGGGTCATTGTGGTGGCAAGGCATGGCAAAAAATAACCTGAGAGATGGCTTCATAAAAGTTTTTTTTGAAAATGGACAATTAAAGTACATAGGCCAATATGAGAATAATTCACAAGAAGGTCTATGGGATTATTACGACAATGAAGGCAACCCAGACATTACTAAATGTTTTTTAAAAAATAAAGAAGTTGATTTAGCAAAATGCAAATAAATCAGAATTTTAAAATTAGATCCATTAACTTATAACAACTCAGATTTTGAAGATTTAAAAGAATTTGCTAGAGTTGAGTTATGAAAAAAATCCTTCTCATATCAACACTATTGTTCAGTGTTAATGGTTGGGTAAATGACAATAATATAACTGAAGTCCAGATCACAATGTCTGATGGTATTAAGTTAGCAGCTGATATTTACTGGCCTGCTGAGGCTGATAAGAAAAATCGTTTCCCAGTTTTATTGGAATATACGCCTTATCGAAAGGATGAAAGTCGGGCTCGTAATTATTCCCTTTATTCCTATTTCTTAGAACGCGATTACCTTGTTATTCGTGTAGATATGCGAGGTACGGGAAATAGTGAAGGCATAACAATACCTTATGAGTACTCAGATATAGAATTAGACGATGGCGAAGAGATTATAGATTGGTTGTCAAAACAAGAATGGTCAACTGGCAGTGTAGGCATGTTTGGTATCTCTTGGGGTGGTTTTAATTCAATCCAAATGGCGATGCGAAACCCACCAGCATTAAAAGCTTTTGTTGCCTTAATGGCGACCGAGTACTTGTATCAAGAAGATGTTCACTATATGGATGGTATTCTCGTTGCTGGTGATTCCTGGATGATGAGCAATGATCTCTACAATGCTTTACCAGGTGCACCTGATTTTAAGATGGATGAAGAATGGGTAAACAATCGCTTCAACATAAAACCAAGTGTCTATAGCTATATGCGTCAGCAACGAGATGGTGCATTCTGGGATAGAGCATCTGCGAAAAACCAATATGAAAAAATTCGTATACCGGGATATCATATAGGTGGCTGGTATGATGGGTATCGTAATAGTTTGCCACGAATGTTAGAAAATGTTCAAGCGCCTGTGAAAGCAATGATTGGTCCCTGGGATCATTATTTTCCTCATAATGCTTGGCCTGAACCTCAGATTGAATGGCGAGAAGAAGCTGTTCGTTGGTTTGACCAATGGCTAAAAGAAATAGATACAGGTATCCTCAATGAGCCTGATTTTGCAGTCTATGTTCGTAATTATCACCCGCCTGATCCCTCTTTAGACAAAGTGGATGGTTTTTGGCGATGGGAGGATAAATGGCCAATTGAACGGATTGAAAATCTTAGTTTATATGCCCAAGCGGACCATACCTTATCTATTGAATCAAATGAAAATACAACGCATAACATAACCTATAAGCCTTCTATAGGACTGGAGGGTGGAGGACCCACCATGTGGTGGGGTAGTATTGCTCCAGACCAGAAACCCATGGATGAATTCAGTTTAGTCTATGATAGTGGGATACTAGATGCTCCTCATGAAATTCTAGGCAGACCTATTGCAAGACTTCGTGTTTCTGCTGATGCTCCAAGAGCTAATTGGGTTGTTCGTCTTTCTGATGTAGCACCAGATGGGAAAGTCACCCAAGTAGTAGGTGCAGCCTTTAATGGAACACATAGAATTTCTGCACGTGAGCCTAGCGATATTGTCCCAGGAGAAGAATTTGACTTAAATATAGAGCTTCATTTTACATCATGGGTTTTTCCAAAAGGTCATAAGATTAGGATGTCAATCACTAATGCAATATGGCCAATGCTGTGGCCGACTCCTATGCAAATGGAAACAACACTTGCAATAGGTGGTAATAATGGTGCTCGAATTGATCTACCAATTGTCCCTTCAGAAAAGAAAGATAAACCCAGTTTTAAAAAACCTTCTCCAAGTCCAACACTCTCAAATTATAAAGTATTAGATTCAGGAAATATTAGTGGCTATGCTGCAATCAATTCAATTCAACATGACCAAGATACAGGTGAAGCATTTGGTGTTGCAACCAACACAGGTGCTACTCAATACCCTTGGGGAATTGAACGTTTTGAAGAAGAGATTGAACATCGAACTTCTGATGATAATCCTGCACATACATCAGTTACAGGGCGATACAAGATAACTGAAGAATTAAAGGATAGAACTCTTGATTTTGAACAGAATGTTGAGTTCAAAAGCGATGAGGAAAACTTCTATTTAACATTTCATCGTTGGGTATCCATTAATGGTGAACTCTATAAAGAAAAAGTTTGGCAGGAAGTCATACCAAGAGATTTCCAGTAGCAAATCCAAGCATACTTATCTCTAAAAAATTGATTGTTAATTCCAAAAGATTTTTAGATGATAGGAGAAAGTTCCAATGACTGTTAATCTAATTTCTAAAGTAAATTAAATATTTAATAACTGGAGTATTGAAAATGGCAAAAGGCATGAATAAGCAAAAGAAAGTTCCTAAGAAAAAAGGTAAGACCCTTAAAGAGAAGAGAGCACTTAAAAGAGAAAAGAAACAATAAGTTAATAGTTATTAAACCTTTATATTTCAAAAGATTAAATTTTTTTAGACTATTGATTTATGAGCTTGATTTATCTATTTGAGATGACGCAATAAGCCATTC
>JABHDX010000130.1 GCA_018672815.1 Gammaproteobacteria bacterium
GTTTATTCATTATGGTTTGTACTCTCAACTTGAAAAGGGAGAGTGGGTTCAGTTAAGAGATACAATTCCGGTTTCTGATTATGCTAGACTTAAAGAAACATTTAATCCAAGCAATTTTGATGCTGATAAAATTACTGACTTGGCAATTTCAGCAGGCATGAAGTATATCACCATCACATCGAAACATCATGATGGTTTTTCATTATTTGATACCAAGCAAAATGATTTTAACTCAATTAAATCACCTGCAGGAAGAGATTTAATAGGAGAACTCTATAATTCATGTAAAGAGAAAAAAATAGGTCTTTTCTTATACTATTCTTATGCAGCAGATTGGAGTCATCCATATTTCTATTCAAGATTAGATGGGTGGAGTAATGCAAGACCTGCATATAAAGAAAATCAAAAAGAATATAAGTATAAAAATAAAGAAGATTTTAGTAATTACATCAAATTTGCCCATAACCAGTTAAAAGAATTGTTAACCCAATATCCTGAAATAGCTGGAATATGGTTAGATCCAATAATGGGATATTATGCCAATCATGAAATGTTTCCAATAGAAGAGACTTATAATTTAATTAGATCAATTAGTAAACATGCATTAATTTCATTTAAACAAGGAGCTAATGGAGATGAAGATTTTTCAGCTCCAGAACATGATTTTAGTAAAAGAGTTGGGAATCAATATGAAGTTGCAAGAATAGTATATGAATTGAATAAATTAAAGCCGAAGGAAGTTTGCACTTCTTTACAATCAAGGTATTGGGGATACGATAAAAATGCTAAACATAAAAATTTTGATGATATTTATAGCTATTATTTAGATGCTATTAAAAACGATACAAATCTTTTACTAAATGTTGGTCCTCTTCCTGACGGGTCAATCCATTATGAAGATATAATAACTTTAACTAAGTTAGGTAAAAAAATAAACCCCCCTAAACCATAGACATATCTTCTTCTTTTAATTCAGCAATTCTTATATTAGAGTGTGCGAAAACTAATTCTACTATTACTGTTTATTCCACTTGTTTGTTTTGGGCAATTTAATATGCAACTTTTTCCAAACTATAAATCAGATGGTTTTTCATTCTCACAGGAACAAGAAATCTCAAACGTAAGAATCATGACGTATAATATTTGGAACGGTTTTGATTGGGGCAGGGATTCTAAGCGTAAAGCGAACTGTATTAATTGGATAAAAAGTAAAAAGCCAGATATTTTGGCACTACAAGAGTTGTGTGGATATGATGAACAACAACTCAAGGAAGACGCCCTAAGTTGGGGCCATCAATATGTTCAAATACTAAAAACAGAAGGATATCCTACGGCGCTTACCTCGAATAAACCTATTGAGGTAAAAGAGCGGGCTATAGAATCTTTCTGGCACGGTTTATTGCATTGCCAAACTTACGGAATCGACTTTTTCATTGTTCATTTATCTCCTTCTGACAGTGACATCAGACTTGATGAGGCCAGGCAAATCACCAAAAAGATAAATGCCCTAAATAATGATTCCTACATCATTCTAGGGGATTTTAACGCACAGTCTCCTATTGATGCGTCGTGGGTAGAAAAAAACCAAGATTTGAAAGCGAAACACAAATCGACAAAAAAGAAAAAATACTCTAACTTGCGTTTAGGAGAGTTCGACTACTCTGTTATTTCAGAATTCCTTGCTTGCCCCTCAGTTGATGTTTGTTTAGGCAAAATTAAATTGCAAGATGGATATACATTCCCAACACCAGCCTTAATAGATAAATACAATTACACTCCTCAAACAATAGTACAAAATAGAGTGCGTATTGATTACATTCTTGCCAGCCCGGCTTTGGCAAAATATTGTATTGAAGCAAAAATTTTCAACCAAAAAGAAACAGATATGCTTTCTGACCATTATCCAATATTGGCGGAGTTTAGTATTATTAAAGAATGAAAAACAGCATATAACATTTTGTATAAGTAATTAAAAAAATGAAAAAACTAATTTTTCTATTATTTCTTTTTCCTTTTTTTATTTATTCACAAATTGATAATTCAGATTTTAAGATTATAGATTCTGATTATACTAGTTATAATGTAAAAACATATGATATTATCGTTGTTGGTGGAGGTACAAGCGGAGTAGTGTCGGCGATTCAATCTTCAAGGATGGGTTCAAAAACTCTTCTTATTGAAGAATCTGATTGGCTTGGTGGAATGTTAACTTCAGCCGGTGTTAGTGCAATGGATGGAAATTATAAGCTACCCTCTGGATTCTTACAAGAATTTAGAGATAGTTTAGTTTCATATTATGGTCACCTTGATAGCTTAAAAACAGGCTGGGTTAGTAATATTATGTTTGAACCCTCAATTGGTAATAAAATTTTAAAAAAAATTACAGATTCAGAAAAAAATTTAACTATAAAGTATAATTCTGTTATTGAAGAATTATATAAAAAAGAATTTTTTTTTCTAGAGCTTGAAGA
>JABHDX010000131.1 GCA_018672815.1 Gammaproteobacteria bacterium
GAGTTTCTAATAATTGGTATGTCTTTAAGAATGGCATTCCATGTTGGATTGTAAAAATTTATTAATAAAGGTAATAGACATAATAAAAGTAATCCTAATGAATATATTTTTTGTCTACGTGATAAGTTAGCTCTCTCACTTATAGTTAGTGTTCCACCTAGGATAATAATCATAAGTGGAATAAAAGTTATTGATAATTCCAGTTCATGCCTTTGGATAGTCCATTTAGAATTAGTAAATATATTATTAGTATCCATCCATGTGAAAGGGCCAAAGAATATAGATTTAATGGGCACCCATAGAGAGTATGTTATACCGTCTATTCCAGGTAATGGGTAATAATCTCTTGCAAATGTTTCTAGCGTTTCAAATGATATATTCAATTTAGAAGCAGTAATACATAGTATAAAAATCATGGTAATTATAATTCTAGATTTCTGATCATTTACTTCAATATCCTGAATCAAGGCTAATAATAATATTGCTACTAAGGATATTGATATTGGAAGTAATAAGTGAACACCGCCCGAATACAATATATAACTGAAAAGAAGGGATGAAGAAAAAGCCAAAAATAAGTTTTTAGTAAAAGATGCTTGCTGATTTGGCTGAAATAAAAAATACGCTATAAATGGCAATAACATATATGAGTGATAGCCAAGATGACCAATAATCATTCTGTATGCAAAAAATCCATTAAATAAGAAAAATGAAGCCATGAATATAGAGGAAGATTTGCTTAGATTGAAAACATTCTTAGATAATAAGAAAGCACCAAGAAAACCAAGAGAAGCAAATATCAATATAGTTATCTTTATCGTTGTAATTGGATCAAAATAAAAGTTTAAAAATTGTGGTATTGAAAAAAATAAGTATTGTGGATTAGCATACAACATAGTTCCGCCGCAACACGAAGGAGTGAACCAAGGAATTTCAGTTAAGCCATTCTCAAAGTAGTGGTAAACACCTGAGAGCATTCTAGGAAACCAAATATCATAATCATGTCCAAGGTTTCCATTTTGATTTGGAAAAAATGGGCTAACAAAAATTAGATAAAATACAGAAATTAGAGCAAGAAATATAAATATGAATTTAATTTTATTATTCATATTACTGTCTTAATTATTGATCCCCAAATTCCAATAAGTTCTTTATAATTATAATAAATGGATTTTTGCATAATCTTTATAGCTTAGTCTTTGAGTTTTTTAAAACTATCAGCAAAAGCTTGTTGACGTTTATCTTTCCACTCAGAATATTCTTCATACATTTGAGATGACTTAACTGCTACCTCTTCTTTACTAAGACCTTCGTGATACCATTCATGGAATTGTTCACTTAAGATTATTTCGTCAAATTTCATAAGATTCCTTTTTAAATAGAATATCTAATCATAGCAAAAGCTTATATTTTTTTTTACTATGTAGATTTTTTTGAAATCAATGAGGTAAACTGATTTATATCAAGATATTATGAAAGATTAAATCCTAGAATTAATAAATGGCAACTCTATTTAATCAAATAGACAACATCATGGTTATCAAACTGTCTTTCACCAATTTTCTCGAAACCCATATAATTATGGAAGTCTAATGAGACTTGATTAATTGGTTTCGTATTGACCTCTGCAGTGACTCTTAAATTCTCATGTTGAGCATTTAAAAATATATCTTTATACATCAACTTACCAAGACCTTTTCTCCTGTAATTTTGATTAATTGCAATCCGATCAATGTATAAAAACTTTTTTAAGCCTTGTTTAAAATATTTATAATTTTCAGACCAATATGAGGCTCCTTCTCTAAAGCAGATGCTGAAACCAATAAAATTTTTATCCAATAGTAAAACTGAATGATAATCACAGATGGATAACAGATCCCTCAGCTTATCAATTGATTCTAATGATCCAACAGCTGGGACATTACTTTGATTCATTAAATAGATTTCTTGTAATCTATTTTGATCGAATTCACCATTTGTAAAAACATATAACTGAGTTTTCATAAAAGGATTTATTAGAAATTATTTAAAAAAACAATAAACAAATATCATCAAGGTCCTGGTGTTCCTGGATCATTCTCGATCGATATTTCATGATCTTCTACTACTTGGTATAGAGGAAAATCAACCCATGTATCATTTAAGTAATTAAGTTCAGGAACCTCCTCTTTAGGATCCACAATTAAATTATAAACGGTTGGGTAAGCCATATTCTTAACTCCATAACCATCTTCATCCATTTCTTTGAGAAGTAATTTCCAGTTTCGCCATTTTGCTCCAAACAATTCATTACCAATATAGATTACCATTGATTCTCTTGCAGATTTTTTAGACTCGCCTGTCAGAAAAGCAGACTGATCAACACCATCAATTATTCTATCTTTAGGGACTTCAGCTTCAATAAAACTGGCAAGTGTTGGGAATAAATCAATTTGATGAAATATTTCATTGGATACTTGTTGGGTTGGTATATGACCGGGCCAACGAATTAAAAAAGGAACTCTTAAAGAGCCTTCGTATGGGGAAAACATACCTCCTCTCCAAGGTCCAGTAAAACCGAATGATCTAGGAACACCTTCGCGACCATTGTCAGAAGTAAAAATAAAGATTGTGTTTTCTTTTAAACCAAGTTCATCTATTGTTGCTAGAAGCTCACCTATATAAACATCGGTTTGTGCCAAAACATCAGCAAAACTTCCATTTCCAGTACTGCCATAAAAATCTGGATGAGGATCTACAGGTTCATGAGTTTGTGTATAAGGAAGATAAGCAAAGAATGGTTGTTCTTTGTTAGCTTTACGTTTTATAAAATCAATCGCATGGTCTGTAATATCACGATCTATCGTTGCTCGTTTAGCACGATCAAATACTTCAAGTTCCTTTGGCTCTTGGCCTTTGAATGAGGACATAACATGTGCAAATACAGCATCAGGATGACTGCCAGGTGCAAAACTATTGCTGTCTGGCCAAAAAGCTCGGTCAGAGGACCTAGGAATACCATTCCATTCATCAAAGCCTTGATCTGTCGGATATCGCCCTTTGGTATCTCCTAGATGCCATTTTCCAAATATGCCTGTTGAATATCCTTCATCAGAAAGCATTTCTGCTAATGTGATCTCCCATTTGGTAATTCCATACCAAACACCTCTGGGCGGTCCTTCTTGTGTTTGGCGAGTCCGTATCCCATAGCGTCCTGTCATTAAAGCAGAACGTGATGGTGTACACTCAGCTTCAACATTGTAATTGGTTAACTGAAAACCCTCAGCTGCAATGCTATCAATATTAGGCGTTGGCGCACCACGTAGAGCACCTCCCCCATAAACTCCAATCTCACCATAACCAAAGTTATCCATTAAGACTAATACTATATTGGGCTTCTCAGAGCTTTGTGTTGCTGCAGCAAAGGGGTTGAAGCAGAAAAGTAAAATCAGTAAATAAATAGGTATTGATTTAATTCTTAACAATATTTTCATAAACATAGATTACATATTTTATTCTATTATCTACAGAAATATTTACTTAATAAGTTATTGAATCAGTAGTTAAAATAGGTGATTAATACTTAACAAGGGTTAGTGTTTAGTTATGTTTTGGAAAATACTTTCCTTCAGATATGGTTCCGATAACTTCAATGTCTTTGATTAGTTTTGGATCAACCTTCATGGGATTCTCTGACAGTATAGTTAAGTTTGCTAATTTTCCTTTAACAATGCTTCCCACTTCATTTTCAAGACCTAATATATAAGCTGCATCAATCGTTACTGCTCGAAGTGCTGATTCCGGTGATATTCTCTGGTTTGGTCCTGCAATTTCATTAGCATAATTAATTCTATTCACAGCTGAGTGCATTAATAATAAAGGTGATGCAGGTGCCATAGGCATATCAGAATGAAGCCCTATTGGAATATCTGCTCGATCCACATCTCCAAGTCTAACCATTTCTTGAGAACGTTTTGCACCAACCCCTACTCGACTGTATAAATCAGACAGTGTTGTGACATAGTATGGATTAGCACTAACTATAGCTCCAAGATCTTTTATTCTTTGTACTTGATCAAAGTTGGAATAGCCAAAATGTACGATCGTTGTTCTATGATCTTCTCTAGGATTTCTCTCAATATTTTCTTCTAGAACGTCCAAAAGAAGTTTCAAGCCAGCATCTCCATTTTGATGTATATGTATTTGGTAGTTTTCATCCCAGAATTCTCGGAATACTTTACGAAATAAATCTTCCCGCATTAACCAAGCACCTTGATGTCCATCTAAATATCCTTCACTCATGACCATATTTTGAGAGTACATCGCTCCATCAGTAAATAATTTGATGTGTTGGGGCAAATACTCTACTTTTCCTTGTCCCCAATCAAGGAACTCTTTTGATATTTCTACTAGTTCATTAACTGGATATTCTTCAGATAAGGTGAGAGCACTGGGAAAATAGTAAGACCTGAATGGTGTTTCTGCATTACCAAAAACAAAATTCTTTGCATCTTGTATGGGTTTCGCATTGCTTGACCCTGGATTTGCAATGAGCGTTACACCATTATCATGCAGATGTTTTTTTGTTGCTTCAAGTCCAGCAATCAAACGTTTTGGAGAAGCTAGAAAAGGAGTTGTAAAAGGAATAATAGAGACCAAGCCTTGTTCAGAGAAATGACCATTATCAAAGTCTGCAAATTCTTTTGCTTCTTCATCGAGATTATCAATCCATGTTTTAGTGATTCCAAAATACTGGAGAGCCGCAGTATTCATAATAAATTCATGAAAAGATCTATGAATTACAAGAATTGGCTTTTCTGGAGAAATTGAATCCAAATCTTTTCTGGATAGTTTTCCATGAAAATAATGATGAAACCCCCAGGTAACAAGTGGTTCATTGCCTTTAAACTGTTCTACTGCTTTTCTCAATCTTTTCAAATAGGATTTTCTATCTATGACACCTTTGGATTTTTTATTAGGTAGAATCCAGTCCTCAATAGCGATTATCTCTGATTGCATGGTTATTGCAGCCAAGAAAGGATGAACATGATGTTCTATAAAGCCAGGAACAATTATTTTATCTTTGAATCTACTCTCCAATGTTGACTTTGGGTATCTACTCTGAAGTTCTTTTAAAGAGCCTATGTCTTTAATACGATCATCATCAATAACTATTGCATTTTGATATTGCTCCCCAGTATCCAGTGAAATAATTTGTTTTGCTTGAAGAATAACTAATTCAGATTCATTCCCTTCTACTATTGTAGAGGAGAGAAAAAGAAGAAAAATAATAAATAAATACAAATCAATACTCCTCATTTCAGGGTAGTCTGGCGGAGAGTGAGGGATTCGAACCCCCGTATGCGTTTCCACATAACTACCTTTCCAAGGTAGCGCATTCGACCGCTCTGCCAACTCTCCATTATTCAGTATTTATTCTACAATATAAAAACCTCTTAAGGATTCATTTTTATTGAACTAGAAATATATCTTGATATTATTTATTGATAATCAATATTTACAGTTTGAGAAATTAAACAATGAATCAA
>JABHDX010000132.1 GCA_018672815.1 Gammaproteobacteria bacterium
ATTATTTCTGATTCCCATTTTTGTTTTTTGATTCCAGCTTATGCCCTTTATCTTTTGTAAGAAGCCATGAACAAAATGAATTCGAAATTGCTCACCTTCTGTGATGATATCAAGACCAGCTGATTCTTGGACTTGGATCCATTGCAGAACAGATTTTTTTTGTCCTTCCCATAAGTCTTCTTTCTTGATCTTCCATTGAGGCCATAGTTTTTCTGGTTCTGCCAGCCATTTTGGTTTTGGTAAGCTCCCAGCTGTTGTTGCAGATAATTTTTTACTCATCTTTTGTAGTTTTAATTGTTAAACTCGCCCTTTGAAATAGAATATAAAAGAACATACATTAACTTAAATATTTTCACATTTACACAGGTATCATCATATGGGAATTCGTTGCGGAATAGTAGGCTTGCCTAATGTTGGTAAATCAACACTTTTTAATGCTTTATCCAATGCAACTGTGGATGCTCAAAATTATCCTTTTTGCACTATAGATCCAAACATTGGTAATGTTGTTGTTCCTGATCCAAGATTGCAAGAATTAGCTAACATTACTAAAACTGCGAATATTATTCCATCTTATATAGAGTTTGTTGATATAGCTGGTCTTGTAGAAGGTGCATCAAAGGGCGAAGGCTTGGGTAATAAATTTTTAGGCAATATCAGAGAGACTGATGCCATCATCCATGTGGTTCGATGTTTTGAGAATAAAGATATCACTCATGTTTCCAATGAAATTAATCCTAGTGACGATGTTGATATCATTAATACAGAGTTATTATTAGCAGATATTCAAACCGTTGAAAGTAATTTAGCAAGAGCTGAAAAAAAATCTAAAGCGGCTGATAAGGAAGAGATTCAGAAAAGAGACTTTCTAAAGGAGCTGTTTGATCATTTAAATCAAATGAAGCCAGCAAGGAAATTTAATTTAGAAGATGAAAATATTATTCCATGGATGAGTGAGCTTCATCTACTTACAGCAAAACCAATTTTATATGTGGCTAATATTGATGAAAGTGAAATTCATTCTGCTAGTAAACATTTACAAACGCTTGAAGAGCATTTAAGAGAGGAGCAAGACTTTCTTGTAATTCCTCTATGCAGTGCCCTAGAATCTGAGCTTTCTCAATTACCTGAAGATGAGCTAAAAGACTTTCTCAGTGGTCTTGGTATAAAAGAACCCGCTCTTGATAAACTTATACGATCTTCTTATTCACTTTTAGGTTTGCAAACCTACTTCACTGCTGGCGAAAAAGAAGTTAGATCTTGGTCCATAAAAAAGGGCCTTAAAGCACCTCAAGCTGCAGGAGTTATTCATACAGATTTTGAAAGGGGCTTTATTTGTGCTGAGGTTATTTCTTATAAAGACTATATTGATTTGGGCGGAGAGATTTCTTGTAAAAATGCTGGCAGACTGAAATTAGAAGGCAAGGAATACACTGTTCAAGAAGGCGATGTTATGCACTTTAAGTTTAACGTTTAGACTCTTTAAAATTAAATAAAAACTCTTATTATCTAGCCCTAAAATACTGCTGGAGGTATTATAACTTGAAGAATTATTCTTACTATCGACTTAGATCAGCCATCGCATCTATGATTTGATCATAATTCTCATAAAACTCTTTTGATTCCCCATCTGATCTTGTATTTGGTGTCTTGAAGTCTTCAACATCTAAAAGTCCAATTTTTTCTAGAAAGCGAGTCACTTTCATCCAACGACCAATATTTTTTACTTCTATTTTGTTTAATCTACCCCAATCTTGTACTGATCCAGAAGTAGGGTGATATTTAGTGATTCGAGTAAAGATGATATCATTTTCACGATCTACAAAAATGTATTGGCCAAATTTTCCACTGGCATTAAAAATTTGTCCTTCTTTATCATTTTTAGAAAACCACCAGTGAAGCGAGTAACCACGATCTAAATCAGTAAATCTTTTGGGAGTAAAATTCCAATAAGGTGTAAATGTTTCATCGACATAATCCGATGAAATAATTTGATTATCATTCCATTGTCCATTTCTAGAGAAGAGCAGTCCAAATCTAGAATAATCTCTTGCCGACATATCAATGCAACAATACGCTAAAGGATTACCAGCATTATCTCTCCATACTGTAGAGTTTTTTATCCCTATAGGGTTCAATATTCTTTCTTTTAATAAAAGGTCAGCTTTCTTACCCGTGGCCTTTCCTAAGATATCTCCTATCAACATCGAGTTGACATTGTTGTATTCAAAGAGTGTGTTAGGCTCTTTTTCAACTCCAACATTCTTTGCATAAGCAAGATGATCTTGCTTAAAGAACATCAGTTCATGTTCATGTTCGGGGAATTGGAGCCCGGATGCCATATTGAGAATATCTCTGATAGTGATCTCAGATCGTTCATCATTAAAGTATTCTAGATAATCACTTACTTTGTCATCGAGGCTGTTAATTTCTCCTCGATCAATTGAAATACCAATTAGACTCGCATAGAAGCTTTTCGCCATAGACCATGATGTTCCATAAGAATCTTTATTAAAGCCTTCGGCATATTGTTCTCCAATTAAAAAACCATTTTTTATCAGAACTACAGCTTGTGTAGCATTATCTTCAAAAGATAAGTCAAACAATGTTTTTACTTTTAATGGATCTACACCCACTTCAGAGGGAGCTTTTTGTGTCCAATTTTCATTAGGAAATTCAGCAGTGTATGCAGGTGAAAGAAATAAAATGCTTAAAAAAGCAATTGTAATTTTTTTATATTTCATCATATTTTGGCAATCAATTGAGTTAAAATACTGAGTTAAGCTTGACAGAATTGAATTTGACATTGAAAATTCCAAATTCAACACTATGGTGATGTAGCTCAGTCGGTTAGAGCGTCGCACTCATAACGCGAAGGTCGGTGGTTCAATTCCACCCATCACCACCAAGAGCATTAACCCATAGGGTTATTTGCTTCCATGAAATCACAGCAAATGGTATCAACACCTTGTTCTTGAGCTGCATTGGTCATATGATCAATAGCCATGTCTAGTGCAAAATCAGGAACTTTTGTTAGGGTTTCGCAAGCACAGTCATTAAAACTAATTCCTTCAACTGCAGAGTTTGCTTTTTCTTTTATTGTGTCTAAATCAGCCATAATTATTCCTTTAAAGATTGATTGTTAATACAAACCATTGTGTCAAATTTTGAAACAAACATGAAGGAAGAATGTAAAAATATTTTATGCAATTTTATGAGTGAGTAAGCCATCCAAAAGCTTAGGCTCAAACCATGTAGATTTAGGAGGCATGACTTGACCAGTAGTAGCAACCGCAATTAATGATTCTATTGATGTTGGAAAGAAGGCAAACGCTATTTTCATCTCACCAGAATTAACTCGCCTTTCAAGTTCATCTAGGCCTCTAATGCCACCAACAAAATCAATGGCTTCATTAGTTCTTTCATCTTCTATTCCAAAAATAGGTTCAAGAACATAATCGTGTAAGATTGAAACATCTAGAGATTCTACTGGATTAAAATTTTTCGTTTCCAATTTAAAAGTTAGTTGATACCAATTACCATCCAAATACATTCCGAATTCTTTTGGCTGTTTTGGCCTAATTTCTTTTTGACACTTTTTTACATCAAAAAAATTATTGATTTGATCAAGTATAGATTCAACAGAGTGTTCATTCATGGATGAAAGAAGTCTATTGTAATCCAATATTTTCATCTGACTTGCTGGAAACGAAACGCTTAAAAAGTAGTTATAATTTTCATTTCCATTGTGATGCTCATTAGCTTTTTGTCTTATAGCTTTAACTTTAGATGCAGCTGCTGAACGATGATGACCATCGGCTATAAATAATGCATCTAGAGCGTTAATACTTTCTACTATAGTATTAACAATGTCGAGATCATCTATGATCCAGATTTTGTGATTGCTTTCATTGTCAGAAAAAACATCGTAAATAGGTTGATTATTAAGAGTCACATCTTTTATTAAGCTATCAATTTTTTCATCATCTGGATAAGTGAGAAGCACAGGTCCAGTTTGTGCATTTAGAGAGTCAATATTTTTTATACGATCTCTCTCTTTTACAGGCTTGGTATGCTCATGTTTTTTGATCAGGTTATTATCGTATGCTTCCACAGAAGCCGCAGAACAAAAACCTGTCTGTATGTGATCTTTGATTGTTATCTGGTAAATATAGAGTGTGGGTATTTTGTCTTCTAATAGAATTTTATCATCAATAAGTTGTTTCAAATTTTCAGATCCTTTTTTATAAACAAGAGGATCATTAAATTTTGTATCTTTGGGTAGATCAATCTCAGGTTTTGATATATGTAAGAAGCTCAAAGGTTTATTTTCAGCAAGAATTCTTGCTTCTTCAGAATTGATTACATCGTATGGAGGAGCTATCACTTCATTAGCTTTTTCAGGTATTGGTCTGAGTGCTTTGAAACTTCTGATGAGCTTAATTTTTTCTTTGTTATTCATTGCGATAATAATTATTATTAAGTTAGTAGGACGTAATGTTAGTAACTATAATTTTTGGAAAACATAATGAATGATTTAAAATTAATGACAACCTTTATTTGCTTTTTCTTTTTGATCATAGTCAGCAAGAGTTTTGCATTAGAAGAGAAGCTTTTAGATGATGATAAAGCTTTTTTAATAAGAAATATTATCATCTACGATGGAACTGGAGCAGAACCTTTTACAGGAGAAATAAGAATCAAAGGTGAGCGAATTACTGATGTTTATAGAGGAGCAAATATCAGTCAGGATATAAATGTTGAGATTATAAATGGACAGGGTTTAGCTCTAGCTCCTGGATTCATTGATACGCATAGTCATCATGATATAGGGATAGAGCAAGAGCCAATTGCCTTAGCTGCTGTTACACAGGGTATTACAACAATTATTCGAGGTGTTGATGGGTTTTCGGATCCACCGGGGAGTGATGCATATATTTCATATGATGATAGTTATTTTTCAATGGAAGAATTTAAAAACTATTTTAATCTAATCCCTGTTGCTATCAATATGGTAAGTTTCTCAGCACATAACAGTATTCGTTTAGCAGTGATGGGAGAAGATTTCAAAAGAGAGGCAACAACAAAAGAAATAAGTGCAATGGCTTCTTTAATTGAGTTGGATATGGAGTCAGGCGCATATGGACTAAGCACAGGTTTGGAATATGATCCTGGAATCTTTTCTTCAACGGATGAGGTAATTCAACTGGCCAAAATTGCTGCACAATATAATGGCAAATATAAAAGTCATATCAGAAGTGAGGATAGGAAATATTGGGAAGCTATAGATGAGATAATAGACATAGGTCGACAAGCAAGAATTCCTGTGAATATCGATCATTTTAAACTTAATGGAATCTTTAATTGGGGACGAACAGAAGAAATTCTATCTCTCCTTAATAAAGCAAGAGAAGAGGGTATAAATATTACAGCTGATGTCTATCCCTATGAGGCATGGTCGAGCAGTATTACGACTTTATACCCAGAAAGGAATTTTGATGATTTAGAGGAAGCTGATTATATTTTAAAAAATTTATCCCCAGCTGAAGACATAAGGTTTAGCTATCATGCCATTCATCCTGGATATGTAAGAAAAACAGTAGCTGAGATTGCTATAGAAAAAAATATGAGCCAGGTTGAAATGCTGTCTAGTTTGAGTTCTGAAAGTTATGAATTAAGTCAATCTGATTCATCAATAGAAATCGTCATAGCAAAAGGTATGATTGATGATGATGTTAGACAATTATTAAATTGGCCATACAGCACTGTCTGCAGTGATGGTGAATTGAGATGCGGTCATCCTAGAGGCTGTGGAACATTCTCTAAGGTTATTAATGAGTATCAAGGAGTTAATGGATTGGGGTCTTTACAAAGAGTAATACATAAAATGACCGGACTCTCTGCAGATCAAATAGGTATTAAAGATCGAGGTGTGATTCAAAAAGGTGCTTTTGCAGATTTTATTTTATTTGACCCCCAAACTATGAAAGATCATTCTACTTTTACTAATCCAGCACTGAAATCAGAGGGAGTTCATTCGGTATGGATTAATGGCATCAGAGTTCTTGATAATGGTGTTCACACAAACAAATTGCCAGGGAAAATACTTATAAAAAATTAATGAGTGCATTATGAATAGATATAAAAAAGCAATTGCAAAAGAGAATAGGCCTGAGAGCGATGTGTTAAGAGATCCTAATAGAAAACCTGATGAAGTGTTACGTTTTTTGAAAGTGAAAGAAGGAGATACTGTTGGTGAAATTAATTCTGGTAGGGGTTATTTTTCTGCGTGTGTGGCTAATGTGGTTGGAAAAAAAGGTAAAGTGTATGCTCATTCTTCACCTGTAAGTATTAAGAGATGGAAAGGAAATCCAATTGAAAAACGATTGAAAGAGTTTCATCAGTCTAATTTATTTAGTGTAGTCGGAGAAATGGAGAAGCCTAACTTTCCTAATGGTCTTGATAAAGTATTCAATATTATGACTTATCATGATGCTGTTTGGAGTAAGGCTAATAGAGAACTAATGAATCAAACTATTTTTAATACTTTAATATCGGGCGGTATCTACGGAATTCTAGATCATAATTCGAAAGAAGGTCAAGGTATAGATAATTGTCATGATATTCATCGTATCGAAAAATCATTTGTTATAAAGGAAGTGTTATCTTCAGGTTTTATTCTAGACTCTGAATCGAGCATTCTGGAAAATATATCCGATGATTGTAGTTCTATGGTTTTTGAAAAAGATATTAGAGATAAAACCAGCCGCTTCTTGCTTAGGTTTAGAAAGCCCTAACATTTAATAGTTAGTCACTAAAGCTATTGTTTTTTATCAATTAACGGATCTCCTGTTTCTATATCAAGTAAGTATCGACCTGTAGGTGTTGTAGCATTTTCCCAATGAATAGCACCATGAGTTGACATCGTTCTTAAATCTCTGAAATGTCTTTGCACGGAATTTCTTCCAGTTTGGGCGCTAACACCCATCATACCTGATAAACGTGTACCTGATTTAAGGCATAGTTGAGCAGCCATAGCAGACTCTCTTCGGATCTTTAATCTATTATTACCAATAATACTTCTGCCTGTTGTTCCTTCTTGATGTAGAAAATGGCACAGCGAATCAATAATTAAATCTGCGGTTCTCAATTCTTCATAAGACTCACCAATTTTTTGTTGAACTGTACCTTGCTCGGATACTTTTTCTCCAAACATAGCTCCAAAACGAGATTTTGTTTGATTTAAGTATTCCAATAAAACCCCATGTGTTGCTCCCAATATTGGACCTGTTAATAAAGTATTAAAATACATACCCATTTCTATTTTATAAATATAACTTTCATGTAGTTCTGAGCCTGGTGGGTTTTTACCTGCAATTTCAAGGGATTTCACTGTTCTATGACTGGGTACAAATTGGTCTACAACTTTAATATCTTTGCTCCCTGTTCCCTTAAGACCTTCAGCATGCCAAGTGTCTATAACTTCATATTGGTCAGGCATAATTAATGCCATCCTATAGTCCAGGCCGGTGCCAGATTTACTGTTTGCATTTTTAAACTGACCAGCAACAATTGCACAATCTGAATGATCAATTCCACTAGCAAACTTCCATAAACCATTAAGGATAAAACCGCCTTCAGTTTCAGTGATTTCACCACCGCCAGCAAAAGCTGTTGCAATAATTGCATCAGGGCAGCTGGGCCAAAATTCCTCTTGAGCATCAACTGGAAATCTACCTAAATTCCATGTATGAGACATTACTACAGAGGCCATCCAAGAAGTTGAAGCACAACCTTTTCCTAGCTCTCTTGCTACATCCACTTGAGTTCCCCAATCCATTTCATATCCACCATATCTCTTTGGGGTAAATATTTTATGAATGCCTGCTTTTTTGAGTGCAGTAATATTCTCATCAGGCATTCGCCTTAAATCTTCCGCTTCTTCTGCTCTATCTTTGAGCTTGGGTATTAGATCTGATGCAGATTTAACTAGTTCTTCTCGGCTTGGTATATAACTAGATATTGTTTTTGAGCTTAATGATTTCATATGATTGGAATGGAAATTATTCGGCTAGTTCAACAGTTACTTTTCCATTTTGATCCATATCAGAGATTTTAAATTCTACACCTATAGCTTTCCCATAGCCTAGGTATCGAGGTCTCCACCATTGGTCTAGAATCTCCTCTTCAGTGAGATCAAACTGACCCAAACCTTTGGCAGCGTTTAAAACTTTTCTGAAGGGAAAGGTAAATGATCTTTTGCCAGGTTCAGCATGAGCATCAAGGAACATTTGGAAAAAACAACCCGTTCTTTCAAAATTCATCACTAATGCCAGTTCTTTATTACCCGTCGCTTCGATCATTGCTTTGGTTCTATCAAGCAGAGGTTTCATAGTTTTGTAATCATGTTCTACATAAGCTTGAAGAAGCCCGTTATCTTTTGCAAACTGTATAGCATTTAAGTGTGCTTTCAAAAGAGCATCATTTGTATCATGGGGGTAAGGAATTTTAATTTTCATTGTTTTAACCAAGGATTGCATTCCTTTGGCTAAATCTTCTTCTCTCCCTTCCATGCCTGTGGGTGGAGCTAGATTTTCAGCTGTCATTGCCTCCAATGGAGGTCCACCTGTTGGTTTTCCTATATTTTTTGGTTTATTACTTCCTTGCATCATGGCCATTTTAATACCTCATATTTTTTAAAATTTAAGACTTATATTAATTAATGTATTTTATACTATCCTAATTGATTCAATTTGTGACTATTTACATATTTTACTCAATATATATTTAGATTAGAATATCCTTTGCATATGAATGATTAAAAAGAAATTTTTTTGGAGAAATAAGCATGTATATAAATTTTTGGTATCCAGTGACTTTGAGCGAGGAGTTGAAAGAAGAACCCATCAGAGTTCGAATGCTGAGTCAAAATTTTGTTGTTTTTAGAGATTCTAAAGGAAAGCCAAATACTCTGAGCGATACATGTATACATCGAGGCGGTGCTCTTTCTGGAGGAGTGGTTAGACAAGATTGCATTCAATGCCCCTATCATGGATGGCGTTTTAATGGTGATGGTACCTGTGAGAGGATTCCTTCTATAGGAAAGGAAGCCAAAATACCTAAAAGAGCAAGAATTGATGCTTATCCCACAGAAGAAAAATATGGAATTGTTTTTGCTTTTCTAGGTGATTTAGAAGAAAGCAAGAGACCACCCATCATGCCGGTTGATGAGTTGAATGATGAGAAAAATTGGCGAGCTAATGTTTTGACTTATGAGGCAAATATTAATTTTGAGAGATCCATAGAAAATGGTTTAGACGCAGCTCATAATGAATTCGTGCATCCTACACATGGACATGAAGGAGAAGATGACGATTACAGGGTAGGAAAATTGGATTTTGTAGACAATATATTTGGACCAAAAAAGTGGGGTTTTGGTTTTTGGCATGCATTTAAGTCCCCAGCTTCAAAGTCAGATGGACCTCAATTAAAAGAAGCAAGCGATGAAAGGATGGCCGGCTCAGGAATTGTAGGACCTAATCAAATGTGGACCTATATTGTTTTCAATGAGAATTCAGAATTTAGACAGTATATGTTCGAATGCCCAGTGGAAGAAAATCATGTGAAGATTTTCTTAATCAATATGAGAAAAATGATGTTGGATCCTAATATGGATAAACCCATTGCTGATCGATGTATGGTTATTGCAAAGCAAGATATTGTTATCCTTGAAAAGCTGGACCCTGTTCTTACTCCTCAATTCAATACTAAGGAGCTCTTAGTGCCCTCAGATGAGCCTTGTATCAAATACCGTAAATTACTCTCTGGATGGAAAAAAAAGGGTTGGAAAATCAATACTACTGAACTTGCAGCTAATGTTGGGAAGAAGGCTTATGCAATTCCTTCACCAGCAAGAAAAACTCAAAAAGGTTGGGTTTTAGATAAAGTTCCTTTGTCTTAGTCATTTGTGATTATCCTTTGTTTAATTACGGGACTTGCCACCGTAGGTTTTGGTTTAGTTTTACCAACATTTTTATTTTATGCAGAAAACTTAGGGGCATCAACGGTGGTGGCAACTATCATTATTGGAACCTATTCAATGGGGCAATTTATTGGCACTCCTATATGGGGAAGATTAAGTGACAGAATAGGGAGAAAACCAGTCTTATTAATCAGTATTTTTGGGCAAGGTGCTTGTTTCATCTTATTGGCATTATCCACCAATCTTTGGATGTTGGCTTTAGCAAGATTTTTTGGCGGAATGGTTTCAGCCAATATTTCCACAGCAATGGCATACGTAACAGATTCTACTGAAGAATCGGTTAGGGCAAAACATATTGGGTTTATAGGTGCTAGTGTAAGTATTGGATTTATGATTGGGCCAGCGCTTGGTGGTTTGTTGGGAGGACAGGACGCAAGTACAGCAAGTCTATATTTACCTGGTATGGTTGCTGGAAGTATTTCATTTATAACGGGTCTATGTGCTTTATTTTTTTTGAAAGAAAGCTTAAGTAAAGAAAATAGATCAGATAAAAACATTGAATCAAACTCACTCATCAAGAATTGGGGTTTGATCTTTAGGAGACCTATTTTACCTCTGATTATTTTTTTAGGGCTTGGAATGATGTATGTGACTGGTACTTTCGAAACGATTTTCCCATTGTGGACTAATAAGCGGTTTTCATGGAGCCCTATGGATATTGGGTATTGTTTAACTTATATAGGCCTTGTTGTAACACTCATGCAAGCAATGGTGATTGGAAAAATTGTTCCAATCTTAGGTGAAGCTAGAGTGATAAGAATAAGCTTTTTTGGTTATGCATTAGGTCTAATGGTTATGTCGCAAGCACCCAATTGGGAGATTATGTTAGTTGGCTTAACTCTTTCCGCATCAAGTGGAGCTGCTTTTGGTACCTCGGCTTCAAGTCTTGTGTCTAAAGTTGCAGGCGATAAAGAAAAGGGATTTGTATTGGGTGTTTATCAGTCAGGGTGTTGGCTAGGAAGAATTACAGGTCCATTGACTGCTGGCGCTCTGTTTAGCTTGTTGGATGTGAATGCACCTTTGTATGCTGGAATTATAATACTGATTCCATGCATTATTCTAGTGGGCCTCATTTCAAAAAAGATGAAGCAGCAAGCACTGCATTCTTCAATTTAATTGATCAAAGACTGGACACCTTGATGCAATCAATATAAAAATAGAACTGTATTATTAACTAATTTGGATTTAATTATCATGATCAACTCTTTTTTTAATCAAATAAAAATATTAACGGGAGCTTTTGTTGTATTAGTCACACTTATCTCTCCATCTTCATTGATTGCAAGCAACGATGGATATACCTCAACAACTTTGATTACAGGAGCCAATCGAGGGATTGGCTTTGAATTTGCAAAACAATATCTATCTAAAGGTTGGAAAGTAATTGCTACTTGCCGTAAGCCTGAGAGTGCAGATCAGTTAATATTATTGCAAGAGAAATTTCCCACTTTACTTATCATCGATCGATTGGATGTGACTGATCATTCTCAGATTGACCAATTGGCTGAGAAGTATGCAGGAACTCCTATTGATGTGCTATTAAATAACGCAGGTATTTCTGGTGATACTAAAAATCAGATATTCGGCAGAATGAATTATGATGTTTATGAAAAAGTTCTAGCAGTTAATACCATAGGACCTCTTAAAATGGCTGAAGCATTTTATCCTCATGTAAAAGCCAGCAAACAAAAAAAAATTATTACGGTTTCCAGTAGTGAGGGGTCAATTGCTACTGCAGACAAAAGAGGTGGTGGACGTTTATTCTTCTATCGTTCGAGTAAGTCAGCATTGAATATGGTGATGGTGAATCTTGCGCTTCAATTAAAAAACAGAGGCGTCGCTGTCGGCATGATAAATCCAGGAGCAACGGACACAGATTTTATGACAGGATTGCCTTTCCCATTAAGAAAAACAGAAGTAGCGGTATCCGATATGATTAGGAATATTGACTCCATTACAGTAGAAAATACTGGAGCTTATCTGAACTATAATGGCAAAACAGTGCCTTGGTAGAGTC
>JABHDX010000133.1 GCA_018672815.1 Gammaproteobacteria bacterium
AGCGCAAATGCTCATTCAAAATCTACAAAAACATAGAATTGTTGCTTATGCACTAAAGAAGCCTATTACCATTAAGCAAACCAAATACAACCCTACTGAAGCTATTATTGTTCCAACCAATCAACCCCAAACACGTTTTTTAAAAGGTATAATGGAAAAAGTAACTGAATTCGAAGATTCATTATTTTATGATGTTTCTGCTTGGTCTTTGCCTCATGCTTATGGTGTTAAATCACATGAGCTTAAGCAAAATCCCAAAACTCACATGGGCTCTCAATTGGAAGAAGTATTTTTAGATGGAGGAGAAGTTATTGGAGGAAAGGCAAAATCTGCATATATAATGAAATGGAATAGATATTATGCGCCAAAAAGCTTATATAAAATCCTTGATTCAGGTATTCTACCTCGATTAGCAAATGCACCATTCAGTACAATAATTAATGGAAATAAAGTAGAATTTGAAAGAGGTTCAATTGTTATACCAGTAAACCAACGTGATGCTGATTCAAGAATTACACATAGACAAATACATCAATTGATGGAACGTTTATCAAAATCAGATCATGTGCAAATTTATGCTTCTAATACAGCAGCCACCGCTTCAGGTTCATTCTTAGGTGGCGCTACACATACGGTACTTGAAAAACCTAAAGTTGCTATATTATCAGGATCTGGCACTTCTTCATATGGTGTAGGTGAAATTTGGCATCTAACTAATTCCCGAATGAAAATTCCTTCTTCATTATTAAATGCAGAAAACCTAAATAAGTGGAAACTTGCTAACTATAATACCATTATTGTACCTGATGGTTACTACCAAGAATTAGAATCAATTGATATTCAAAACTTAAAAGAGTGGGTACTTAATGGTGGCACTTTAATTGGAACACAAACTGGTTCGCAATGGTTAATTAATAAGAAAATAATAAATGAAAAAGTTAAAAGTACTGAAAATATGAAATTGGATATACCATATGATCAAGTAAGGACAGTAAGTGGAGCTCAACGAATTGGTGGAGCTATCTTTGAAGTTGAATTAGATGAAACTCATCCTATCGCATATGGATATAATAAAAAAACTTCACTTTTCAGAAGAGGTACACACTTTTTCGAACTTTCTGAAGGTCCTTCAGCAAATGTCGGTCGCTATACAAATAACCCTCTAGTTAGTGGGTATATTTCAGAAGAAAAAGCAGCTGAAATTAAAAATACTGCTTCCATCATTGCTCGCAGACAAGGTCTTGGGCATGTGGTTTTATTTGCTGACAATCCATCCTTTAGAGCTTTTTGGTATGGAACCGATGGACTACTTCTAAATGCTATTTTCTTCGGACAATCATTTTAAAGTAAATATTAATAATATTAATAATATTATTTAAGTTTAGTGTAACAAATACCAAAGGAGATAACTGAAATGAAAAAGATCAGTTTACTATTAATTGCTATTACTACTCTTGCTAGCGCACAGTTACGTATAGGGCTTGATATATCTAGAGAGATATCACTTGCTGGTATAGAATCTGAAAAAGCTGATGGAATGGGCTTTACATTAGGATATGAACAAATGCTTTTAAGCCTAGTTGGTGTAGGTGCTGAATACTCAATAGCTGGTGATGAAGGGATAGATATGCTCTATGGATATGCTGTTGGTAAAATTCCTGTAGGTGTTCCAATGGCCAGGGGAATCATTAGAGTTGGCTACTCATTGCCTATGGGTGACGCTTCAGAATTTTATGAAGCAGGGTTGGCATATGGAGGTGGCCTAAGAATAAAACCACCTATTTTTCCAATTGGAATAGAAGCTTTGTATACCATTCATAATTTAGAAATGAAGTCTAGTGGCGACGAGATGGAAGATATGTTTATGGATTTATTGAAGATGAAATGGAATGTATTAAATATTACAGCAACTTATTCTTTCTAATATTTTCTGATAAAGTTATATAAAAAAGGCCCTGTTAAGAACAGGGCTTTTTTTATTTTATTTCCATTTCATCAACAAGCTTTTGACATTTAAGAGCTGCACTTTTTTCGACCATTCCTAAAAAT
>JABHDX010000134.1 GCA_018672815.1 Gammaproteobacteria bacterium
AGTTTGGTTGCCTTCACAAAATAGATACAGAGAAATTTCATCTTGCAGTAACTGCGAATCGTTCCAAGCAAGGAGAATAAAAGCTAGATGGAAGAATGATATTTCAGGTAAAAGTGAATATCTTCATACTTTAAATGGATCAGGGTTAGCTGTTGGAAGGACTTTTATAGCTATTTTAGAGAATTATCAGCAGGAAGATGGGTCGGTTATTATTCCTAATATTTTAAGGTCTTATATGGATAATAAAGATGCTATTTGAGATTATTATTTCTTAGTTCAGACTTGTAATCATTATCTTGCATTTCAATTAATCTACTATTTGTTCTTTCGTACTCAGATTTGAGTTTATCTCCTTGATATAGGTTTTTGTAATCCCTATTTGTCGCTAAAATGAGATTAGTGTTTTGATCGTATAATTCATCTATAAGTGCAATAAATCTTCGAGCTTCATTTTCCATTCCCAGATTCATTTCTATAACATTTGAAATTATGATGGTTTTATATTTTTTTGCTATATCAATGTAATCATTTTTGCTTCTTTTATCACCACAAATGGTCAGAAAATCAAACCATATAATATCATCTCCAAAATAACGACTTTCAATCTTTCTTCCACGAATAATGATGCATTCATCTTTTTTGTAATTAGATCCATTGATTGATTTAAAGTATTCTTCAAGTTTAATATCGTGATAGATATCACTGTTCATAAGATAAGAACTGCTTTTATTTTTTCTTAACCTATGATCATCGCCTTTACTTATATTTATTACCTTTAAGTGTTTTTTAATGGAGTCAATAGCAGGTAAAAAAAGCTCCCTTTGTAGTCCTCCCTTATATAATTCAGAAGGTTCTGAATTGGATGTAATGACCAAATATATATTATGCTTAAATATATTTTCTAATAGTTTGCTTAAAATCATAGCATCGGCTATATCCTCTATATAAAATTCATCAAAACATATTACTTTTACTTCTTTAGCAATGGATTTAACAATGTCTTCAATTGGATTTTCTAAATTTGCTCTTTCTTTAAGTTTTTCATGTATCTCATCCAGTAAGTGATGAAAATGTAATCTTTTTTTATTCTTGATATCCAATGTTTCAAAAAAAAGGTCCATCAGGAATGTTTTTCCTCTTCCAACATCACCCCATAAATACATTCCTTTATTATCCCATTGCTCATTTTTTAAGAATGATATGTTTAAGAATTTAATCTCTCTTTTATCAAGTGCAACTAAATGTGATTGTAATAAAGATAGTTCTTGAATAATTAGAAGTTGTGACGGTTCTTTGACAATTCCATCTATAGATAAATACTTGCTAAGAATATCCACTTATTTTTATATATGATTATCTATTTATTTATTTTTTTCAGACCAATCTTTAATGTGAATGTCTCTTTGAGGGAAAGGTATTTCAATAGCTTCTTTGATGAAAGCATCATTTACTCCTAAATTTAGTTCGCTTAGAACATCGTATCTTTTCTTAATATCTAAAATTCTAACTCTAAGTTCAAATTCCAAAGAGCTATCACCAAATCCCATAAATAAAGCCTTAGGAGGGGATGCTCTGCCATCAGTAATTACCTGGTTATTATTTGAGGCAATGTCTTGAAGAATGCTAATTACTTTTTTTACATCGCTGCCATAAGCAACTCCAATCTTAAGTTTCAATCTTCCATATGGGTTATGGAGAACCCAATTAGTCACTCTTCCTGAAACCAACTCAGCATTAGGAATCAACATGTCCTGGTTATCCAGTGTTTCTATTTCTGTTGCTCTAATACTTATTTTTCTCACATAGCCTTCAACATCACCCACACTAATAAAGTCACCAGATTTAATGGGTCGTTCAAAAAGAAGAATAATTCCTGAGACAAAATTATTTGCAATGGATTGTAATCCAAAACCAATACCCACTGAAAGTGCACCAGCAACTACTGCTAATCCAGTAATATTTATACCACCTATGGATAAACCAACAAGTAGGGAGATTGTAAATCCTGCATAACCGACAATGGTAACCAACGCATCTCTTGCACCTCTGTCAGCTGTAATTTGTCTTAGCCATCTTTTTTCAATCCAAACTTTTATCCAACCTGTAATTGCAGTTAAGACTACAAAAGCAATG
>JABHDX010000018.1 GCA_018672815.1 Gammaproteobacteria bacterium
AACACTCCAATACTTTTCTATTTTATTTAACTGGATGGAAGGGGGTTTGTATTGATCCATTACCAAATCTTAAGAGTAAATACAGATTTATTAGAAGACGGGATAAATTTATAAATGCTGGAGTTATTGGATCAAGATCTAAGACTCAAAAAAAACTTAATTTTTTCTATTATAAGAATAATAGAGATAACAGCACCTTTGATCCTGCAAGAGTTAAAGAATTAAGCTCTAAATTTGGCAGGGAGCCTTCATCAATCATTGATATACCAACACTCAATGTTGCTGATATATTATCTTCTTCTGAAGAAATTATTGGAGTGAGTAAAGAAATAAATTTTCTGAATCTTGATATTGAAGGATTTGAAATAGATATATTGAATGATCTTTTTTCTTGCAAAGTTTACCCATGGATTATATGTGTTGAAGAGTTAGGTAAAGTAGCTGAAACTCTGAAAAATGGAGAAATTCATAGATTGATGACAAATAATGGTTATATACTAGGATCAAGAACATTTTTGTCTAGTATCTATATCCTTAAAAATATAATAAGCAAGCTACCATCGCCGTATATTAAAGAATTAGAGATATGAAGATAATTCACCTAAATAACGCTGACACTACTGGCGGTGCTGCTCGTGCCGCCTATCGAATCCATCACTCGTTACTTAATAGTGGACTACATTCTCGTATGTGGGTTAATGTTGAAAATTCTGGAGATTGGACCGTAAGTGGACCAAAAGATAGATGGAGAAAGGCATTTGTTCAAATGCGACGACACTCTGTATTTCCAATTTTGAAGACAATGCAAACACAAAATTCTATACTTCATTCCCCAGCAATTCTTCATTCATCTTGGAGTAAAATTATTAACCAAAGTGATTCTGATATTGCTCACCTTCATTGGATTGGAGGAGAGATGGCATCAATTTCAGATATTGGAAGCATTAAAAAACCTGTTGTATGGACCTTACATGATATGTGGGCTTTCTGTGGTGCTGAGCATGTTTCGTGGGATGAAAGATGGCGGGAAGGATATACTCGAAAAAACCGGCCACCTAGTGAGAGAGGTTTTGATATTAATAGGTGGACTTGGAATAGAAAAATTAAGCATTGGAAACATCCATTTAATATTGTTGCACCTAGTCGATGGCTAGCAGAATGCGTGCAGGATAGTGTTATTATGCGAGATTGGCCAGTAACTGTCATACCAAATTGTATAGATACTCAGATTTGGCAACCGATTGAGAAAATCCTAGCGCGTAAGCTGCTTGGGCTGCCTACAGAAACCCCTCTAATTGCTTTTGGTACATATGGCGCTAACTCCGAATACCATAAAGGTTTTGACCTTCTTGTTAAGGCACTTAAACATTTAAGTGGACTGACTGAAGGTGCAGAGCTAGTTATCTTTGGGCAGCCTGAACCAAAGAATCCTCCTAAACTTGGTTTTCCTGTGAATTTTATGGGACATCTCTATGACGATGTTAGTTTGCGTTTACTCTATAGTGCGGTTGATATATTGGTAGTCCCATCTCGAAAAGAAGCATTTGGGCAAACGGCTTCTGAGGCACAAGCTTGCGGTACACCTGTTGCCGCATTTAAAATTGGTGGTTTATCTGATATTGTTAAACACAAGCATACTGGTTATTTGGCTAAGCCTTTTGACACAGAAGATTTGGCAGAGGGTATAGAATGGATTTTATCTGATCGAACTTCAGGGCGTCTTGGCCATACTGCTCGTGAAAGATCTTTGCAGAAATTCTCTTACGAGATAGTTTCAGCTCAATATCAAACGGTATATCAAAATTTGTTATGATTGTTTAATGTATTGATCTAAAGTGTGATATTTACAAATATCACGTTTTATATGATGAATGATGGTCTTTGTTTACAATTAGGTTCCCATAGAGTGCTATTTTGGGTAGTAATATACGATTACATAAGGTTATAAAATGAAAATATTAGGGCATAGGCATACAGGCATTCTTACAAATGATTTAGATAAAATGATTGATTTTTACCTAGGATTAGGTTTAGTATTAAAATCCCGAGATATAGAGAGTGGGGCTTTTGTTGAAAATTTAGTAGATTCGGAAGGTATTGTATTGGATACAGCAAAGTTGATAATTAAAGATGATGATATTCCAATAAAAAACCTGTATGTTTTGGAATTAATGTCAATTAATAATGGTGTCAATTCTAGAAAAGTGAATGAAATTCTACATTTTGATTTTAATAGTAGGGCAAATGGAGTTCTGGATATCGCATTCACAGTTGATGATATTAACGCTGTTTGTCAATATGTTCTAGATCAAGGTGGAGATTTAATTAGCAAGCCACTGAAATCGGTTGGTGGATATCCTGCATGGCATTGTTATTTACGTGATCCAGAGGGAAATGTTCTACATATAGCTGAAAATTTATTAGTTTGATGTTAAGCTATTCTGAAAAAATAGCCGTTGTTTTGAATGCGTGAGTTATAGAAATACAGTGATGATGGTTGGAGCGCCATTTATAAGCAAACTTGATAAAGTTACTAAATAACAATGGAAGATAATTTATGAATAATGAGTCACTTAAGGGGAAAAATATAATAATAACCGGAGCATCGCAAGGACTAGGCGAGTATTGCGCCATAAAAATGTCGCAAAAGGGTGCAAATATTATTCTTATTTCCAGGAGTAAAGAAAAACTTAAACGAGTACTTAATCAGTGCAATGATAATACAAATAATCTCATTGTCCCACTAGATATCACTAATCATGCTGATTGTACGGATAAACTTAATGATGTTATTGAAAATTATAATGAAAATATAGATTGTGTGATTCATGCTGTTGGAGGTGGCTTAGGTTTTCGCAATCCATTAATTGAATTTGATGATTTTGTTAAATTATTTGCGACTAATATTGCAGGACAATCTACAATTAATAATGCAGTAATTCCCTTTATGAAAAAAAATGAATGTGGAAATATAATACATGTTAGTTCAGTGGCATCAAGAGAAGCTATAGGATCAGTTGGATATAACACTGTAAAAGCTTCTATTAATGCTTATGTTAGGTCGCTGGGTAATGAGTTGGCAAATACGGGTGTTATTGTTACAGGAATACTTCCAGGGGCATTTATTGCGAATCAAAATGCAATGGAAAGGTTAAAAAACACCAATATAAAAGCATATCAAGAGTATGAGGATAGGCTACCAAGGAAAAAAATGGCAGATGTATCAGAAGTATATTCATTGATTGAATTTCTTTCTTCTTCATCAGCTTCAATGATGACAGGCTGTATGGTTCCTATTGATGCTGGTGAAGGGAAAGTAATATGATTGTTTTTGATGTTGAATTTGTGTTGAAAATAAAAAACTATATATTCTAATGTCTAGATAATGTTTGAATCTATTAACAATAAAAAAGTATTGTTGACTGGTGCAACTTCTGGTATTGGGCTAGAGATTGCAAAATTATTCGCAGCTCATGGCGCATCTGTTGGTATTCATTATAGAGAGAATGATTTCACTGCGAAGTTGTTGCTTAATGAAATTCAAGATTTAGGTGTGCAAGCTGAGCTATTTAAGGGTGATTTGTTAGACACGTCTGTTAGAGATGGACTAGTATCTTCTTTTATTGAGAGGTTTGGCTGTATCGATGTTCTAGTTAATAACGCAGGTGCATGCTTCGACTATCAACACTTTTCTACTCTTAAGGAAGATTCCTGGGATAAGACCTTTGCATTAAATACTAAGGCACCTTTTTGTTTAAGTCGAGATGCTTTTAACTTTATGAAGAATCATGACGGGGGAGTCATAATTAACATAACAACAGTAGCAGTGAAATATGTTGGAGCATCTAGTTTACATTATACTGCTTCTAAAGCGGCACTCGATACACTGACACGTGGATTTGCGAGAGAAGGGGCTAAAGACCATATTAGAGTTAATTCAATCCGCTGTGGTGTTATTGAAACAGCAATGCATAGTAAAATTCCCGGATACGACCCAGAAAATTTCAAAAAGCGAGTAGATATGATTCCAATTGGTCACGCAGGAAAACCAATTGATGTTGCTAGAATGGCTTTATTTTTAGCCTCAGAATCTAGTGAGTTTATTACTGGCGAGTGTTTTTCAGTTGCAGGTGGCGACTGACGATTATTCAAATTAAAATCTTAGGGGCTGTACTAGATAACTAACATTTTGCTAGTATATCTAGATGAGAAAAATGAAAATACAAGAGATGAAATTAAGCGGCGCATTTGAGATAACGCCTACTCTAAATGTAGACTCTAGAGGCTTTCTTGCTCGAACATATGATCAAGATACATTTAATAATGCCAAGATTGATCGTCGCTGGGTTCAGGAGAGTTGGTCGCATACTGAGAATAAATTTACTGTAAGAGGATTGCACGTGCAGTTCAGTCCCTACACTGAGACTAAATTAGTCAGTATTATAAATGGCAAAATGATGTGGGTTATTGTGGATGTTAGGAAGGGAAGTGATACCTTTGGGGAGTGGGATTCTGTATTGCTCTCATCTGAAGAGCGTAATAGTTTATTTGTGGAGCGTGGTTTTGCTCACGGATGTCTTTCTTTAACTGATAATTGTGACTTGCTTCTTAAATCAGATTGCGAGTTTATCGAAGGTAAAGGCACTGGAATCTTATGGAATGATCCTATAATTGATATTGATTGGGGTGAGATGCACAAAAAACCGATAATATCGGAACGCGATGATGCTTATCCTAGTTTTAATGATTTTATTATGAATTATGGTGGCATTTGACTGTTTCGAAATTCAATGGTTGAATCTCCCTATATTTTGGGATGACTTGTATGTTTGGTCATGACGTCAATATTGTTATCCCAACCCACAACTATAGACATCTATTTATGTATAGATTGCTAGATTATGATTAGTACTTAGATATTGATATTTTTGCTGTCGATAGTAACACAGTTACACTTAAGTTGTTTTTATAAGTGTAACAACGGCTTGGCTCATTTACTGTGAATATTGGTCTTATTGAAAATGGTGTTCCTACGTTAGGAGTTGGATTTGCACCAGCACTTAATCGAATGTTTTTGCCTCAACCCTTACAGGAGCTTTTGAAGAGTCTGAAGTTGACGTTAAAGAAATTAAAATAAGAGGAGTTAAGTTATGATTTGGACTGATGACAATAAATATTTATTCGATCTCAACGGATATATAGTTATTAAAAATTATTTTGATCAAAAAAAAATTTCGAGAATGAGTTCTACCCTCAAATATCTGGAAACGTTGAATGAATACCCCTACCCAGTAACTCATGGAAAGCCGCGTACTCAGGAGGAGTTATACTTATCAAACATCGCTGAATATGATAGTGATTTTAAATCTATAATCTGTGATCCTGGCATTTTAGAAGTGATTGATAAAACTACTATGGGGTACTATCGGTTTAACCATTCCTATTCTATCTCGCACTGGGCAGGTGGTTCGACACACTTGCACATGGGTGGGTATCCAATCCATCCAAAGGCTATCTACCAAGTCAAGAACGGTGATATTTTTTCGAGTCTGACAAAAGCGGTAATTCCCTTAGATAATCACAATGTCGAGGACGGATGTTTTTGTGTGGTCCCCGGATCTCATAAAGCTAATTTTGACAATAGGTATAATTTGGGCAATCCGAGTGATCATCCTGCCATTCAACCTCTTCCTGCGCAGCCAGGCGACCTGATAATATTCACCGAAGCTTTACAGCATGGTGGCTTAAATAATATTAGTAACAATGCAAGGAGAACAGCCTATTACTGTTATAGTGTGGGAAGTATGCCAGATTGGGGTTCGTTGCATCTTCATTGTAGCCAAGATCTATATAAATCAGAAGATGATTTATTACGCGAAACTGTACGATTAAAGATAGGATAGGTATGAAAATTCTAATAACTGGAATCACTGGCTTTGTAGGTCTCACCCTGCAGATTTATTTTTAGATAAAGGCTTAAGTAGCTTATCAAATAAGCAACCCCACTATCAAATAATTAATTTCTATACTCCCAAATAATATTTTTAATCTTGAAAACATTTAATATCTAATCCTAATCAAGATTTTTTCGTCTGGTATAACATTACTTGTAATCAACTTATCAAAATATATTACTTAATGATTAAATAATGTCTTTTCCCTGCTGCTAGTTATG
>JABHDX010000135.1 GCA_018672815.1 Gammaproteobacteria bacterium
ATCTATTTCTATCCACGAGATAACACACCAGGTTGTACAAAAGAAGGAGAAGAGTTTAGAGATAATCATCAGTCCTTCAAAGATAATAATACAGTTATCCTAGGAGTATCAAAAGATTCTGTGTCTTCTCATAATAAATTTAGCAGTAAATATAATTTTCCTTTCGATCTTATTTCTGATGAAAATGAAAAAGTATGCAAACTATTTAATGTTATAAAAGAAAAAAACATGTATGGAAGAAAATATATGGGCATTGAACGAAGTACTTTTATCATCAATACTAAAGGCAAACTCACTCATGAATGGAGGAAAGTAAAAGTTAAAGGCCATGTTGAAGAAGTACTGAAGATAATAAAAGACATCCCTGCATAACTCTATGCATAAACAGCTAACATTTCTAATATTCTCTCTCGCATTTTTTCAATACTATATAGTCCATGCAGAAATTGAATTGCCTGACTTAGGTAATCCATCGAACACATATATGTCTAAAATGGATGAACCCGCGATAGGCAGAGCCTACTATCGAAGCTTAAGGCAACAGAAACAAGTTGTGGATGATCCTTTGCTATCTGAATACATTCAAAATCTTGGCGAAACATTATCATCTAAGGTTCAAGATGGTGATTTTGATTTTAATTACTTTTTTGTTCCTCAAACATCAATCAATGCGTTTGCATTACCCGGAGGGTTTATAGGAGCAAATATAGGGTTATGCTTGAACTCTGACAATGAAAGTCAATTTGCATCTGTTCTATCACATGAAATAAGTCATGTGACACAACGACATATCTCTAGACAAGTAGGTAATCAGGTTCCCAATACAATCCAAGGAGGTTTGGTACTTCTAGGAGCTGTATTGCTTAGTGCAATATCTGGTAGTAGTGAAGTTCTTGAAGCAGGCACAATGTTGGCTCCATCAATTATGCAGCAAGGTCAAATTGATTTCACCAGGGAAATGGAAATTGAAGCAGATTCAGTTGGCATTAAAACATTGGCAATGTCTGGTTATGATCCTTTTGCTATGGCAGATTTTTTTAATAAGTTATCTACAGGTGGTGACCCAAGAAATGCAGCTTCCATTGAATTTTTGAGAACACACCCTACATCCGTTAATCGCTCAGCAGCAGCAAAAAAACAAGCAAGAAGAATTACAGTTAAAAGAATAAATGATTCGCTAGTATTTGAATTAACAAAAGCTAGAATTAGATTCCTTTACACAAATTCTATTGAAAAATCTCACAGTTATTTTCTCAATAAAACAGCACGAATTAAGGCTAGTAATAAAATTCTTAGTAACAGTGATATAGGAAACCTTTATGGACTTGCGTTGACTTCAATAGAGTTAGCTAACTTTGACCAAGCGCATACAATTCTAGATTTGTTTGTCAAAAGATTCCAAGAATATAATCATTTTCATCTTGCTTATGCGAAACTCCTTTTAGCAAAAAATAATAGCGAAGAAGCAATTTCATATTTAACAAGTATTATTTCTTTGTCCCCCAGAAACATTCCCCTAACTCTCTTTTATTCTGAGGTTGAGCTCAACTATGGTAGTGCAGAAAAGGCACATGAAAATTTATTGGATTTATTTAATAACGTCGCTCCTTCCCCTACGCAAATTAAATTAATAGCAAGAGCTGCAAATGCTTCAGGTGAATATGCAGAATCTTTTTCATATATGGGAGAATACTATTTGAGCTTAGGTATGTTTAATGAAGCAATTGAACAGATAAAAATTGCTTTGACAATAGACTCAATAACTAATATACAGATAGCTAAGTTCGTGGCTAGATTAAACGAAATAGAAGAATATTTAGAAAACACTAATAAAAGATAAATATAGTTATGATGAAAACACAACATTCAATCGTTCTTATTTTATTTTCTTTAGCCGGATGCAGCTATCAAAATGAATTAGTTTATGATTCCTTAGACCCTTTTGAATCAACCAATAGATCCATGTATGAGTTCAATGAGAATCTTGATAAAGCTATTCTAGAACCTGCTGCTGATACTTATGATTACGTTACTCCAAAGCCATTCCGTAAACTTGTTAATAACGTTTTCAATAATGCTAAATACCCTATCACAATTGCTAATGATCTTTTACAAGGGAAAGGTAAGGAATTTATTCAAGACACATCCAGGTTTGTTATCAATACGACTATAGGATTAGCTGGTATTTTTGACCCTGCAGCCTCAATGGGATTTCAATACCGTGATGAAGATTTTGGACAAACTCTTGCCACATGGGGTCTCCCCCAAGGTCCATATATGATGGTGCCATTTCTTGGACCTTATACGCTTAGAGAACTAATAGGTGACGTTGTTGATGGATCTTTTAGTCCTCTCCTAAATCTTGATAACTCCAATAGTAAGATAGCATTAAACATAGCAGATCAAATTCAGAAAAGATCTAGTCTTTCAGCCCTTGAAGAAGAACTCTACAGTTCTTTCGACCCTTACCTTTATATTAGAGATTCTTATTTTCAAAATAGAAAATATAAAATAAGTGATGGTGAGGAAACTGATTTAATAGAAGATGAATTAATAGATATTGAAGATTTCTAGTTTTCAAGTGACTCCAATCTAAGAATTACAGAATCGAGACCATTTGCTGATATCTCTGCGTTGAATTGATTCCTATAATTCTTGATATAAGAAACACCCTCAATACGTACATCATAGAACATCCATCCTTGCTTAAAATTAGCAAAACTGAAGTTCATCGGAATTAACTCTCCTTTGTACTCTACTTCTGATTTGATTGTTAACTTCTTCAGACCTTCTAAATTAATACTGTCTGATATTACTTTGATTTTACTTACATCAAAGTTCAGCATAGTTAAAGCATAAGAACGAATTAGAGACTGATAGAGAGCTTCTGTAAATCTTTCTTTTTGTGATTTGCTAGACTGTTTCCAGTAATTATTAAGCACTAATCTCCCTGCATATTTTTTCTGAAAATATGGAGAAAGTGTTTCATCAATTATTTGATATAGTTCATCTTTATTTTCAGCTAATCTCTTTTTATTATCTTCATCACCCAAACGTTTTGTCATAGAATCTATTGACGTTGTAATCATCTGATATGGCATTAGATTATCATTAGCTTCCAATACAAAAGGTATTGAGAGCAATACAATCAGTGATATCAAAGGAAATATTTTCATATAATATCTTTTAATCAGCACTTTCCATTTGTGGATGATAATTACCTGTTCTAGCGAGGCTGTTCAGTCGTGATCTTTTTGAAAATTCTTTTTGGCCTAATAGTATATTTTCAGATCTACCCGACCATGCTTTCAGAGGCAATGCTTGTAGTGCTCTACCATAGGAAAAAGATAGTTGCCATGGATGTGGTCCTAACTCATTCATAGAACTCAAATGAGCAGTGGCTTCTTCTGATGTTTGACCACCTGATAAGAAAGCTATACCGGGGACCTCTTCTGGAACATGTTTAGTTAAACAGTCTACAGTTGCACTAGCAACAGTAGCAACATCAGCTCTATTGTTTGCATCAGTACCAGAAATAACCATATTAGGTTTCAATATGATCCCGTTAAGTTCTACTTTATGTTTATCTAGGGCTTCAAAAACAGAATCTAATACTTTGGAAGTAACGTCATAACATGTTTCTAGAGTATGGTCACCATCCATTAATATTTCAGGTTCAACTATTGGGACTATTTGTGATTCCTGACAAAGGGCTGAATATCGTGCCAAAGCATGAGCATTCGTATCTATAGCATAATTACTTGGTTGACTTGAACCAATATTAATAACAGCTCTCCACTTAGCAAATCTTGCACCCAATGAATAATAGTCTGAGAGCCTTTCTCTAAGTCCATCTAGTCCTTCTGTGACAGTTTCTCCTTCACTACCTGCTAATTTTTTAGCACCTTTATCAACTTTAATCCCAGGGATGATTCCTAATGACGATAGATAATCAGGAAATAATTGACCTGCATCATTAGATTGCCTCAGTGTCTCCTCAAACAGTATGACGCCACTTATATAGTCTGATATATTTGGTGTTGAAAATAACATATTCCGATAAGCTCTTCTATTTTCTTCTGTTGACTCGGTATCAATATCTGCAAACCGCTTCCCAATAGTTGGTGTGCTTTCATCAGCTGCTAATATGCCTTTATTTGGTGCTACCATTGCTTGTGCTATTGAATTAAGGGTTTCTACATTCATCTTAGTCTCCTGTATTTTCTACAATTATAACCAATGTCAGTCGAGGATGCCTAATTACATTTTTAATTATTTCTAGTAAATAATGTTTATTATTTTACTATATTGGACTAAAATAGTCCCACATCTATTTTTAAACGATTGATAATGCTTAGAATAAATAAAATGACTGATTATGGAATGCTAATTTTAGCGAATCTAGCAATGCATAATGATGACTATCTTACAGCAAAAGAAATCTCGCTAAGTACCCATGTTGCCCTGCCTTCTGTGCAAAAGTTATTAAAAAAATTACATAAAAAAGACTTGGTTATTTCAAAACAAGGTGTCAAGGGTGGTTATACATTGAATAACGAAACTAAAAAGACAACCATCGCAGTAATTCTTCAAGCATTGGAAGGCGATTTGTCAATTACTCAATGCACAAGTAAAAACAATATTAATAAGTGCAGCGTAGAAGACTATTGCCAAATTGGAAATGCATGGCAATTAATAAATGAAAATATCATTAATTCATTAAATCAGATAACACTTTCTGATTTAATCAGGCCTAAAAACATTGAACAATATCTGAGTGTAAAAATTCCAACTCAATCATCTATAAAAAGAACTAACTAATGGACTCTGATAATAATCAAACAATGAATCCTGAAATAGATAATCTCATTGAGAAGAATTATGAATTTGGATTTACAACTGAAATTGAATCAGAAACTATACCTCCTGGTCTCAATGAAGATGTCATCCGTTTAATTTCCAAAAAAAAAGATGAGCCACAATTTTTATTAGATTGGCGACTTAAAGCCTTTAATCATTGGTTGAAGCTAAAAGAACCTAAATGGGGAAAATTAAAAATTGATGAAATTGATTATCAAAATATTTCATACTTTTCCGCACCAAAATTAGAAAATGCACCTAAGTCACTTGATGAAGTAGACCCAAAGCTTCTTGAAACTTATGATAAATTAGGCATCCCACTTCATGAAAGAGCTAAATTAGCTGGAGTTGCTGTAGACGCTGTTTTTGATAGTGTCTCTGTAGCAACAACATTTAAGAAAAAGTTAGCTGAGGCTGGGGTAATATTTTCTTCGTTTTCAGAAGCTGTAAAAGAACACCCTGAATTGATAAAAAAATACCTAGGCAAAGTTGTTCCTTATCGTGATAATTACTTTGCTGCGCTTAATGCTGCTGTCTTTAGTGATGGATCTTTTGTTTATATACCTAAGGGCGTCAGATGCCCAATGGAACTATCTACCTATTTTAGAATCAATGAAGCTAATACTGGGCAATTTGAACGAACCTTGATTGTAGCCGATGAAGGAAGCCATGTAAGTTATCTAGAAGGTTGTACAGCACCTATGAGAGATGAGAACCAATTACATGCTGCCGTTGTAGAATTAGTTGCACTAGATAATGCTGAAATAAAATATTCAACTGTACAAAATTGGTATCCAGGTGATGAAAATGGCAAAGGTGGTATTTATAATTTTGTGACAAAACGTGGTGACTGCAGAGGCAATAATTCTAAAATTTCCTGGACTCAAATAGAAACTGGCTCTTCAGTAACATGGAAATACCCAAGCTGTCTATTACGAGGTGATAACTCTATTGGTGAATTCTACTCTATTGCACTATCCAATCATCATCAGCAAGCAGATACAGGAACAAAAATGATTCATCTAGGAAAAAATACTAAGAGTAAAATTATTAGCAAAGGAATATCTGCTAAACAAGCCCAGAATACATATAGAGGTCTTGTATCAATAGCTAAGAATGCAAATTGTTCCAGAAACTATACGCAATGTGATTCATTATTGATTGGGAAGAAATGTGGAGCTCATACATTTCCATCTATAAGTGTTAATAACTCTACATCAATTTTAGAACATGAAGCAACGACTTCAAAGATTTCAGATGATCAACTCTTCTATTGCATGCAAAGAGGCATTGAAGAAGAGGAAGCTATAGGATTAATAATAAGTGGATTCTGCAAAGAAGTATTAAATGAACTACCTATGGAGTTTGCAGTTGAAGCTAGAGCTCTACTCCAAGTCAATCTAGAGGGAGCTGTTGGTTAGAACAACATACTTTTTTTAAAATAATTAATGAGGCTTGATTTATTTTATGACTACAAAAAAAACATTACTATCAATTAAAAGCTTGGATGCTTCAATTGGTAATAAAACCATAATTAAAGATCTAAATCTAACTGTATATTATGGGGAAACTCATGCAATTATGGGTCCAAATGGATCTGGGAAAAGTACTCTTGCAAAGATTTTAACTGGACATCCAGACTGTACAATAAATAAAGGTAGCATTCACTATAAAAATCAAGATTTGCTAGCATTATCTGTTGAAAACCGATCCAACGAAGGACTATTTTTAGGTTTTCAATATCCTATAGAAATACCTGGTCTTTCTAATTCAGTATTTTTAAAAGCTGCTATTAATGCTAAAAATAAATTTAATAAAAAAAGCGAAGTATCTGCAACAGAGTTTATTAAAGAATTGAAACATAATGCAGATATGATGGGTATCGATCAATCATTCTTGAGTCGAGGTGTTAATGAAGGCTATTCAGGTGGTGAGAAAAAGAGAAACGAGATATTACAAATGCTGATGCTTAAACCTACCCTATCAGTACTTGATGAAACTGATTCTGGACTTGATATTGATTCAATGAAAATTGTTTCAAAGGGAATAAATTCTATGCT
Source organism: Gammaproteobacteria bacterium (assembly GCA_018672815.1). Next base: position 6,921 of record JABHDX010000135.1, read on the forward strand.
TGGAAAAGATAACTCTTCGATAGTTATCACTCACTATGAACGACTACTTCAATACATTAAACCTGATGTAGTCCATGTTTTCCACAATGGAACAATTGTAAAATCAGGTGATTATAAGCTAGCAAGTGAATTAGAAGAAAAAGGATACGAATGGCTAACAAACAAATAATTAAAGACTTAGTTAACTCAAATGACTTAGAGTATTTTTCATCGATTAACGAAGAAAACACATGGCTTAATGGATACAACAAAGAATCATACTTAAAGTTATTAGAGAGAGCTATTCCTAGCATCAACAATGAAGAATGGCGTTATACAAAAATTACAGATGCACTGAATCAATATTTCTTAAAAGCTAAAGAAAATAAAACTTTACCCAATAATTTTAAAACAAATAAATATGATAATAATGAAGATTTCTGTATCTACTTTAGTAATGGTGTTTACTATCATCACGGTAAGCTACCGCCTTATATCAATACTTTAAAGATCAGTAAAAATCATACGCATTTTGAAGATAAAATTTACAACAGTAATAAAGTTAATGATTGTCTAATAAATGATTTAAATACCATCCTTTTATCTGACATGATTTCTATAGAAACAAAGAGTAATCAGAAAATAGACAATGTAATAAGAATCATCAATCTCTCTCATAAAGATTCAGTATTATGTCCAAGAGTTTCAATAAACCTTGCAAGTAATAGTTCATTAAAAATTTTTGAACATCATCAAACTCAAGAATCTTCAGTGCTTAACAATAGTATTGATATACACTTAGATAAAGATTCAACATTAGACTATTTCAGAATTATTGACAAACAAGTACAAAGCCATGATTTGACTTCGCAACGAATCAAGATTGGTGAAAATAGTTCTGTAAACTTATTTTCTCTGGACTCAGGGGCCGATACCTCTAGATCAAACATTGATGTTGCTCTTGAAGGAGACAATAGTGCCATTACTATAAATGGACTATATACACCGTCTGAGAATTTACATTCTGGAAATCAACTAAAGATCAACCACATAGCAAATAAAACAAAAAGTTCACTCGATTTTAGAGGAATATTGGATGATCAATCTGCAGGTGTGTTTTTCGGAAAAGTTAAAGTTGATAAAACGTCATCGCAAACAATAGCAAATATGAGCAACCATAATTTATTATTATCTGAGTATGCAAAAGTTTCTAGCAAACCTATATTAGAAATCTATAATGATGATGTTGAATGTTCTCACAGCTCAACATCAGGTAATCTTGATGATGACAAAATATTCTATATAAAATCACGAGGAATAGACGAAAAAAGTGCTAAAGCTTTTCTAGTGCAATCATTTGCTGCAAAAATTATAAATAAAATCACAAACACCAATATGAGACAAATTTTTAATACTCATTTACTACACTCATTAAAAATTAACTAATAAAATGACTTCAGAAAATAAAACACTATTTAAGATAAAAGATATTAGAGAAGATTTTCCTATACTTGATCAAAGTATTAATGGAGCACCTTTAATTTATTTAGACAATGCTGCATCAACACAAAAACCTAAGTCGGTTATAAATACAATTAGCTCCTATTATGAAAATGATCATTCAAATGTGCATAGAGGTGTTCATAGCCTGAGTGTTAGAGCTACAGAATTATATGAAAACTCCAGAAATAAAGTAGTCAGTTTTATTAATGCCACAAATTCCAATGAGATTATATTTACAAAAGGTACTACTGACTCAATTAACCTTGTTGCTAGTTCACTAACTAACACAATCTCTAAAACAGATGAGATAGTAATCACAACAATGGAACATCACTCGAATATTGTTCCATGGCAGGAGTTGTGTAAGAAAACTGGAGCTACTTTAAAAATAGCTCCAATAGATCATAATGGAGAGCTAATTATTGAAGAGCTATCCAAACTATTAAATAAAAATACCAAAATTCTTGCACTGACTCATATATCGAATACCTTAGGAACAATCAACCCCATTAAAAAGATCATTGCTATAGCCCATGATTTTGAAATTAAAGTTTTAATTGATGGTGCCCAAGCTATTGGACATCAACATATAGATGTTCAAGATCTTGATTGCGATTATTATGCCTTTTCTGGACATAAACTTTATGGACCAACTGGTATCGGTGTTCTGTATGGAAAAGAGAAACTATTGAATAAGCTAGAACCTTATCAATTTGGTGGCGAAATGATTCTTAAGGTTACTTTTGATGAGACTACTTACAATACACTGCCATATAAATTCGAAGCAGGGACACCAAATATAGCTGGGGCTATTGGTTTAGGTGCAGCTATTGACTACTTAGAAACAATAAACCTTAATGCTTGTATACAGCAAGAAAAATTCATAACTGAATACGCTCTTAAACGACTTGGAGAAATACCTAATATTAAATTAATTGGAAATAGCAAGAATAGATCTTCGATTATTTCTTTTACGATCAATAATATTCATCCACATGACATTGGAACTATATTAAACCAGAAAGGAATAGCTCTGAGAACTGGTCATCATTGCACAATGCCTCTGATGGATTTTTATAAAATACCTGGAACAATTCGTGCTTCATTTGCTTTCTATAATACTAAATCTGAGATTGATCAAATGATTAATGGTTTGCAAACTTCTTATGAGATGCTTAGTTAATGGCTAACGATTTAAAAGATCTGTACCAGAAGACCATGATAGAGCATGGCAATAATCCATTAAACTTTGGAAAACCTAAAGAATACAAATATTCTGAAGAAGGATTCAATGCCCTATGTGGTGATAAAATTAACATTTTTATCAACAAAACTAAATCAAACGAAATTAAGTTTTCATTTGTAAGTATAGGATGTATTATTTGCAAAGCTTCAGCATCGTTGATGACAAATGAACTAAACAATAAATCTCTGGAAACTACTGAAACATGTATAGATAATGTCTTGGTTGGAATAACTAATGGTCAATTAAATGAGGATCTATTCTCATATGAATTGATGGCTCTTAATCAAATTAATAAATTCCCTTCTAGATTAAAATGTGCACTTCTTCCTTGGGAAACAACCACTAAACTTTTAAAAAAAATAAATAAAGATGATTGATAATGATGAAATAATTAAACTCACTAGAGACTGTGATGTGATTTCAGTTCCTTTTGGTGAAAAACAAATCTTAAGCAAGGGTTCAGAAATACAAATAATGCAGGCAATGGGGGGCTCCTACACAATTTATACAGCAGAAGGAATGTTCAGAATCAATGGTATTAATGCTGATGCCATAGGAAAAGAACCCGAGAAACCTCCTGTCATCTCAGATGATATTTCAGATGATGATTTTGAAAACGAAGTATGGAAACAAATGAAAACCGTATACGACCCTGAAATACCCATCAATGTGGTTGATCTGGGATTAATATATGGTTGTAGTATCTTTAAAGACAGTATGGACAACTATCAAATTAAAGTTGATATGACCTTAACAGCTCCTGGCTGTGGAATGGCTGACGTATTGGTTGAAGATATCAAAGAAAGAATCAGTTTATTACCCAGAATCGCTGAGGTCCAAGTCGAATTAGTTCTTGATCCACCTTGGAGTATGGAAATGATGTCTGAAGCAGCTAGATTAGAAGCAGGCTTAGTTTAGTTTTTATTCGATTTCACAGTAACAATTAAGATAAATTCCTCTAGGATCATTAAACTGTTCTAGTTGTTTAGTTTGTATGCCTATCCAGTTAACCAACGGATGATTGAGAATTGTTTTCACTGAATATCCAAAATAATCAATAATTGAAAAAGTATTATTTAGAATCCTTAACCCAAAAGCCTTTGTAAATTCTGAAAAAGGATCATCTCTTTCCACAAAGATAATGTCATAATCATCACTGATATTTGCTAATTCTGCAGCAGCTTCAATTGCTGCTTTTTGATCACCTAAGACATCAATAAGCCCTATTTCTAGTGCCTTTTCACCAATCCATACTTTACCTTGAGCGATCTTATCGACTTCTTCTAATGTCATATTTCTATTTGCAGAAACCTTGGAAATAAATTTTTGATAAACATTTTCTGTGCCCATTTGTAGAATTGCTTTATCTTTTTCTGTGAGTGTTTGCAATAGAGAAGTATTTGTATCCACAGTGGAATAACCATCTTCATGAATACCTAATTGATCAAAAGCTCTCTCAAAAGTTGGGATAAAACCACCGACTCCTATTGATCCTGTAATAGTTGCCCTCTCAGCATATATTTTATCTGCAGGTGCTGATATATAGTAACCACCAGAAGCTGCAACACCGCCCATAGAAGCTACAATTGGTCTTCCGCTTTCTTTAAATTTTTCCAGTTCATCAGCTATGACTTCTGATGCATAAGCGCTCCCTCCTCCACTATCAACTCTCAGTACTAGTGCTTTAACAGATTCATCATTATATGCATTTCGAATTAATGTGATGAAGTCTTCATCTGCAATTGTACCAGGACCACCTTTACCGTTAATGATTCCACCACTTGCTATTATAACGGCAACATTTGATTCATTTTCTTTAGTTTTGTCTAGATCAAATAATGTGCTGGTATTTGCATAATTCCTCATGTTAATTAAGTTAATAGAGTTGTCTTCTTCATCACCTGAAAGTGAATATAGATAATCTCTAAATTCTCTTTTATTAGTTAGTTGATCAATAAGGCCTGAATTTATCGCTGCTAGCCCAGGGTCTCCTTGATTATCTTTAAGGATAACATCTATATTATTAATATATTCTTTGAGTGAATCTAGACTAATACCTCTAGCCTCAGAGACTTCATTTAAGTAGCTACTCCATAGGACTGACATCCACTCTATTATATTTTCTTTAGCTTCATCTGACATACTATCTCTAAAATAAGGCTCAACAAATGCTTTAAATTTTCCTACTTTAAAAACATTGGCATCAATAAAAAATTTATCATAAAAAGATTTATAGTAAGTTCGATAAGATCGATAACCATCTATGAAAATTTGTGAGTAATCATGCATATGGATTTCATCAGCATGAGAAGCAAGATAATAAGAATTCGTAGTGTATCCCATACTTGAGTATGCAATCACTTTTTTCTCAGATTCCTTGAAGTCTTCAATTGCTGCTGCAACAGCTTGTAATTTAGAGGGGCTACCGCCAAGAAAATCATCAAAATCCAACAAAAGATATTTAATTAAGTCATCATTTTTTGCTGTTTTAATTGATGTAATAACATCTGATACTAAGGTTTCTTCTAGACTTGATTGATCTGACAATTCTGCAAAAACTCTTTCGAATTCACTCATTGATAATTCTTCAACAAGCACCCCTTGAATATTTACATTCAGAATACTATTTTCTGGTATCTCTAATCCACTATCTTTTGAACCTGATCCTGAAAATATGGCCCCTATTATTACTAGTAAAAAAATAAATACAAATGCTCGCTTTGCAAATACCAATGTGGCATCTAAGAAAGTGCCTAATTTTTTAAAAAATTGTTTCATTTTTATAATTATCCTTTTGTTAATTACTGTTATAAGTGATTTTATATATCACTCCATTATGATCATCAGAAACGAGCATTGAACCATCCTTTGCAATTATTAGATCAACAGGCCTTCCTAAAGTTTTTTCATCTTTTAACCAGCCCTCAGCAAAAGTTTCATATGAAATTGGATGATTATCTTTAAGTTTAACAAGTGTAATACGATAACCGCTTTTCTTAGTACGATTCCATGAACCATGTTCGGGAATAAATATCTGATTTTTATATTCATTTGGAAATTGTGAGCCTGTATAGAATTTAAGGCCTAAAGGGGCTACATGTGCATCTAGTTCTTGTGTAGGAGGAGTCGATTGACTGCAGCTTCCTAAATCACCAAGAATCGGATCTTTAATACTTTTTCCATGGCAAAAAGGAAAACCAAAGTGCTGCCCACTGAATGAAACCTTATTTAGCTCACCTGGTGGAATATCATCTCCAAGCATATCTCTGCCATTATCTGTAAACCATAGTTCATTTGTCTGAGGATGAAAAGTTATACCAACAGTATTTCTGATTCCTCGAGCCATTATTTGTTTATTTTTACCATATTTATCAACACTTATTATCAAACCATAATCAGGCTCGTCACAATAATTACAGGGAGATCCTATTGGTATATAGAGCTTCTCATCAGGACCAAACGCGATATATCTCCAACCATGGTGCTGATCTGTTGGAAAATCTTTACTAATTACAGTGAAATTTGCATTATCTATATTTGATTCTATATCTTTGAATTTTAGTAATCGATGGATTTCTGCAACATATAAATCACCATTATTATAAGCAATACCATTAGGCATATATAAATTATCAGCAATTATTTTTACTTGTGGATTATCTAAGTAATCAGTAATGGCATAAATTTTACCTTCCGTTCTTGTGGAAACAAATAGTGTGTTATTTCCCAATGCCATGGATCTAGCACCAGGGGTTTGAGATGTTAATACTGATATTTCAAAACCTGCTGGAAGTTTAATTTCAGGAATTTGAAATGCACTTATGTTTGTAGTAAATAAAATTAGGCTTAAACAAGCAACTACTTTCGTCCTAATTAAACTTGGGATTTTAAATTTTTTCTTTAATTCTCGCAGATTTACCACTTCTTTCTCTGAGGTAATAAAGCTTAGCTCTTCTTACATCACCTCTTCTCTTTACATTTATCTCAGTTATAAGTTTACTGTGTGTTTGAAAAACCCTTTCTACTCCCTCACCATTAGATATTTTTCTGACAGTAAATGCAGAATTTAAACCTCTATTTCTCTTTGCGATCACTACACCTTCAAACACTTGAAGCCTTTCTTTTTCGCCTTCTCTAACCCTGACCTGTACTGCTATAGTATCTCCAGGACTGAAGTCAGGTATATCATCTCTTAGTTGCTCTTTTTCAATTTGTTCAATGATGTTCATATTCTTAAAAATAGTATTTGCTTAATTTAAGGTGAGAATTATATATAAATAAATAATATTTTTCATAATTATTGCTTATTATCTTCAAGATATTCATCAAGTATCTTTTTCTCTTTAGTTGTGAGATTTCTTTTTTCTATTAAATCTGGTCTCTTTTCATATGTTTTACCAATGGATTGTTTAATTCTCCATTCATTTATTGCCTTATGATTTCCACTTAACAACACCTTGGGTACTTTTAGTCCCTGAATTTCTTCAGGTCTTGTATAATGTGGGTAATCAAGTAACCCATCTGTAAAAGAATCTTGTTTTGCTGAGTTTATATCTCCTAAAGCGTTAGGTAACAATCTGGTAATTGCATCTATTATTACAGCTGTTGCTACTTCTCCTCCGCTAATCACATAATTACCTATTGACACTTCAGTAGAATTCTCTACTAAATCATAAACTCTTTCATCAAAGCCTTCATATCTGCCAGATACAATTATCAATTCGTTAAGCTGGCTATAATCTTCAGCTATTTTTTGTTCAAATAATTTTCCTTGTGGTGTTAAAAATATAACAGGAATTTGATTATGTCTTTCAGCTCTTATCTTATTTATAGCTTTAATTAATGGTTTTGCCTGAATTAACATTCCAGGGCCACCACCATATGGCTTATCATCTATAGATTGATATTCATTGTCTGAAAAATCTCTTAAAGATACATAATCAATTTCTATAATATTATTCTTTATCGCTCGCCCTAATACTCCAAATGTAATTGAAGATTTAATTTCATCTGGAAATAATGTAATTAATGTAAATTTCATTTATTTCTCAGTCTTCCCAGTCAACGGTAATGTAATGTGATTCTATGTTTACTACTTTTATTGATTTATTCATTATAAAAGGGATCAAGATATTTTTATTTTTTGCAGTTTTAACAATTAAAACATCATTAGAGCCGGTTTCAATAAAAGAATCTACATTGCCTATTTTTATATTATTTTGATTAAAAACATTAAAACCTAACAGATCTTCCCAATAATAAGTATCTTCAGATAACTGAGGTAGATCTGATCTTTGTATGTATATATCTGATTCTTTTAGAGATTCTGCTGATGTTCTATCATCAATATTATCTAATTTAATTAAAATCTTTTTACCTTGTTTTCTTGAATCTTCAATATGAAAAATTTGGTTAATGTATTTATTAGAAATAATCAATGATTTATAATTAAAGATATTCTCAGGTGGAGAAGAAAAAGAAAGAATCTTAAGCCACCCTTTTACTCCGTGTAAACCAATAACCTTTCCTATATTAATAGTTTTATCATTTTGCATGATAACTATTGATATAAAACTAAGGATATAAGTTTAGGAAGAATCATCCTTATTTTTTTTCTCTTCGCTTTCTTCTTCTGCAGCTTCCTCAGCAGGAGTTTCTTCTGCAGCTTCCTCAGCAGGAGTTTCTTCTGCAGCTTCCTCAGCAGGAGTTTCTTCTGCAGCTTCCTCAGCAGGAGTTTCTTCTGCAGCTTCCTCAGCAGG
>JABHDX010000136.1 GCA_018672815.1 Gammaproteobacteria bacterium
TATTTAATACAACTAAAAGGGATAAGTTTTGCCATTAGTAACATTAAAAGATAACGAATATTTTGATTACGCTTTAAGGCGTTTCAAGCGTTCTTGTGAAAAAGCAGGAATCATCAATGAATCTCGGAAAAGAGAATTCTATGAAAAGCCTACTCAAGAAAGAAAAAGAAAAAAAGCTGCTGCAGCTAAACGTGAGAAAAAAAGAATCTCTAGAGAACAAAATCGCTCAAGAAGACTTTATTAAATAGCCCTTGTCTTTAATCGATCAAATCAAAGAAGATATTAAAGCATCACTTCGTGAAGGTGAGCGCTTACAAGTAAGCACACTTAGAATGCTAGTGGCAGCCGTGCAACAAAAAGAAATTGATACTAGAAAAGATGTCTCAGAAAATGAAGTCATAGCCATCATTCAAAAACAAGTTCAACAAAGATATGAAGCAGCAACGCAATACAAAGAAGCCAATCGACAAGATCTTTTTGAAAAAGAGTCTGAGGAAGCCGATATACTTAAAAAATATCTGCCTGAAAAATTAAGTCTAGAAGAGACAAATCAAATGATTGAAGAGATAATTAATTCCATAGGAGCCACATCAATTAAAGATATGGGTCAAGTCATGTCTCAATTAAAAGAAAAAGCAGCTGGCAAAATTGATATGAAAATAGCTAGCAATAGCGTTAGAGAAAAGCTCTTATAAACTATTCATAGAATCAATTTAACTAATTTTTTACTTTTTATACATTTCTCAATAGACTAATTCATTAGCCTTTATGAGTAACACTAAGTTGAATAACTAACCCTATGTCAGATCGTATTCCACAAGATTTTATTGATGAACTCGTCCAAAGAGTTGATATTGGTGAAATTATTGGTAATCGAATTGATATCAAGAAGGCGGGAAAAGAGTATAAAGCTAATTGTCCTTTTCATGGAGAAAAAACACCGTCTTTTACTGTCAGTCCAGAGAAAGGTTTTTATCATTGTTTTGGTTGCGGAGCTCATGGAACAGCGCTTGGTTTTTTAATGGAATATGAGCGCCTAACTTTTATTGAAGCTATAGAAGAGTTAGCGAAAGTCGTTGGCATTGATGTACCCAAAACAAAAGAAGATAAAATAAAGAATAAGAGAAATAATAGTTTGAAAGAATTGCTCTCAGAAGTCTCAATTCACTTTACCTCCAATCTTAGTCAATCAAAAGAAGCCATTAATTATCTCAAAAATAGGGGTATTGATGGAAAAAATGCTAAAAACTTTTCATTGGGATTTTCCAATAACTCTTGGAGTGAAATACTAGATAAATTTGGTAGCTCAGAGAAAAATAAACAAAGACTCTTAGATGCGGGATTAATTATAAAAAAAGATGATGGCGGATTCTACGATCGATTCAGAAATAGAATTATGTTCCCAATAAAAGATAATCGAGGGGATGTTCTAGGCTTTGGAGGTAGAATTATTGGCAATGATGATCCAAAGTATCTTAACTCACCAGAAACAACTTTGTTTAAAAAAGGTGAATTACTTTATGCTCTTTTTGAATCCAAAGAAGCAATTAATAAAACAAAATCTGTAATTATCGTGGAAGGTTATACAGATGTTATCGCTCTGCATAAATATGGGTTTAATAATGCATTAGCCACACTAGGGACGGCCACCACTGAATTTCATATCAGGAAAATGTTTAGAACCATTGATGAAATTACTTTCTGCTTTGATGGAGATAAAGCAGGCTATAAAGCCGCATTAAAAGCTATGGAATTAAGTTTGCCTATAATAAAAACAAATAAAGAAGTAAATTTTCTTATTCTAGACAAGGGTCAAGATCCTGATGAAATGATGGAAAATAATGGACCTGATGCATTCAAAACTGCACTAAGCAATGCGTATAGTCTGGATCAGTTTTTAATAGAAGTTATGAGAGATAAGTACAACATAGAAACTGTCAAAGGAAAAGCTAATGCCATAGAAGATGGTATGTCGCTTTTAAGCAAGGTTAAAGAAGGGATATATAAAGATCTTCTAATTGAGAGCTTTAGTACTGAATTTAAATTAAATGAAAATCAGATCAAAAGATTTTATGAAGATAAAAATCAAAAGAGGAGCGCAGGAAAAAGGTTTTCTAAGAATAGACAAAATAATAAAGTTGAATTAAGACCCAGTCTCATAAAACAAGCAATTAGCATTCTACTTCATTATCCTAACCTATTGAATAATATAACAATAGAAGATCGTTTAAATCATATTAATGAAAAAGGTATTGATATTTTAAAGAAAATTATCACCCTAACTCAAGGTAAAGATTCAATAAGGCTTGCAACGATACTTGAACACTTCCAAGATAAAAAAATTCGGCAACACCTTCAAAATCTAAGTCTAGAAACACTTATAGTAAGAGAATCTGAAATACAGAATGAATTTCAAGACATACTTAATAGGCTATATATTTTAAACAATAAAACTGAAATGAAAGTACTGCTAAAGAAAGCCAGTCAAAACAATTTAACAAAATTAGAAAAAAGTAGATTTATTGAGTTATCAGCAAATATTAAAATTAAATAAACTATAGGAAACAAATAGATATATAATGATCCACCAATTTTTATAAGATTTTTCATATTAAAAAGACAAAACTATGGCAAAAAAAGAATCAAAAAAAGTAATTGCCCCTAAAAAGGCTAAAAAAGTAGAAGCTACTAAAAAAGAGGAAAAAGAACTTCATATCGAAGAAAGTCAAGCAATTGAAGAGTTAATTGATGATGAAGAGATTGAATCTGTTTTTGGTGGTGATAAAGGCGAAGAAATAGAGTCATCTGATAAAGAAAAAACACCATTTCAGCTACTTCTAGAAAAAGGCAAAAAAGAAGGTTTTCTAACGTATGCTGAGCTGAATGAAAATCTACCTGAAGGAATCATAGAAGCTGATCGTTTAGAAGAAATAGTCGAAATGATCACAGAACTTGGCATTATTGTTCAAGAGGGTGCTCCCACTACCCAACAACTTGAGCAATCAGCAGATCCCCAAGAAAATACGAATCCTATAGAGAATGAAATAGGTAAAACTACTGATCCTGTCAGGATGTATATGAGAGAGATGGGAACTATTGAATTGTTGGATAGAGAAGGTGAGATAGTTATTGCAAAGAAAATTGAAAAAGGAAACAAAAAAATACAAAGCACTCTCTCTCAATTCTTACCAGTACTAATGTTTATAGAAGAAAGGTATATCACTCTTACAACAGAAATTAAGGAAATAGCTGATAAAGATGACTCAAAGTATTTAGAAATATTCTCAGACTTTGCATTTGAAAATGATGAAATAATAGAAATTAATACAGATAGTGATGAAGCAGATAATCAAGTCGATGTTAAAGCCATTAAAAGATGTATCAATAAACTAATTCGACAAACGAATAAAATGAAAACTCTTCTGGAAGAAAATGCCAATGAAGAGGAAGTCATAAAGCTCAATAAAGCAATCGAAGAAACTCTAATGGGTACTAAAATAGCACCTAAATTATTTGATATCTTGCAAAAAATTATACTCGCGTATATGGCTGAAATAAAAAGATATGAAAAAGAAATTAGACAAATGGTAGTTGAAACTGCTGGGGTTCCAATGCCAGAATTTAGAAAGACTTTCATAGGAAATGAATCAAAACTAAATTGGATTGATAAATACATTCGCGCAAAACGAAAGTACTCGTCAATTTTAAATAAAAATAAGTCAAAAATAGTTGCTAACCAGAAGAGATTAGGACGATTAGAAAAAACCTCGTATTTAAGCATTCAAGAAATCAAAGGTATCAATAGAAAGCTCAATATGGGAAGAATACAAGCTGATCGTGCTAAAAAAGAAATGGTTGAAGCTAACTTAAGATTAGTGATATCTATAGCTAAAAAATATACAAATAGAGGATTGCAGTTCCTTGATCTAATTCAAGAAGGAAATATTGGATTAATGAAAGCAGTGGATAAATTTGAATATCGAAGAGGTTATAAATTCTCAACTTATGCAACCTGGTGGATTAGACAAGCAATAACAAGATCCATAGCTGATCAAGCTAGGACCATCAGAATTCCTGTGCATATGATTGAAACAATCAATAAACTCAATAGAATTTCTAGACAAATGATCCAAGAAAAAGGCAGAGAACCAAGTGTTGAAGAACTATCAGAAGTAATGGAAATGCCTATATCAAGAATCAGAAAAGTCCTTAAGATCTCAAGAGAGCCAATTTCTATGGAAACGCCTATCGGTGATGATGATGATTCGTATTTAGGGGATTTTATTGAAGATACTACAATAGATCAACCAGATGGTGCTGCAACAAAAACAGGTTTAAAAGAAAGTACTATCAGTATTCTTGAAAGCCTTACTCCGAGAGAAGCAAAAGTTCTAAGAATGAGATTCGGTATACATATGAATACTGATCACACACTGGAAGAAGTTGGTAAACAGTTTGATGTGACTCGTGAAAGAATTCGTCAAATTGAAGCTAAAGCCTTACGGAAATTAAGGCATCCTTCTAGAAGTGAGAAGCTTAAAAGTTTTATGGGTAGTGATAACTAATCACGATCCATTCTAGGGCCTGTAGCTCAGTTGGTTAGAGCAGTGGACTCATAATCCATTGGTCGGAGGTTCGAGTCCTCCCGGGCCCACCATTTTAAAGAGTTTCCAAGGTTTCACTGTTCTTTAAAAGTGAGAACAGGTAATTCTCTGTTCTCATTTCATATATTTCATCTAAACAGAGAGTTAATTTTGTATTGTTTGAGCATGGAAATAAAAAACTATGAAAACCATTTAGCTGATTCTTCAGCATCTTTAACTGCTTCCTCGATTTCTGACATCGTTACACCAGTGTATTCAAACTCAAAAGTAATGTAGAGATTACCTTCTATGTTTTCACCACGAAATGACAGAGTCTCTAAGATGTCTCAACCATCAGGATCAACATAATCCTCTTTATCATCTTTATCATCTTTATCGTTTAGTAATTTATCAATCACATATCGTAATGATTGATAGAGTGATTCATTTTTCATAATCCATCCATCTTTCACTTCGATAGTATCTTTATCATGAGTTACAATTTCTTCTTCATGCGGCTTATAACATAAACAATATATTCCATCGTCAAGAGACTCCAATCTGCCTTGTTCAGTTCTCAGTTCTAATGATTCATCTCCACCCCAAAGATGAACTTTGTATTTTTCTATAAATCCTTTGATTTCTTTATCTAATGGCATATCTTTTTCCTTAAACTTAAAAAAATGAGTATGTAAATACTGCAGTTGAATTCATTTAAATTGTAAATTATTCTTCATTATGAATGCTCGAGAATTTATTTGATACAATGAGAATTCGGTAAAAATATTGAGATATTGAAATGAAAATTAATTTAGAACTTTTAGGAGATCATCTTGACGGGAAATTTACTTTATTTAGATGTAAAATAGAAAGAGAGGGGCATTCAGTAAATATTTTCTTAAGCGCAGAACAAATGAATGCTGCTGCAGAGTATGATGATCCTTTTGAAGCTGTCTTAGAACTGCAAAATATAATGGCAGATAGTGGATTTACCGTATTACAAACTGTCACAATTGAAAATGGTGATGGCAGCATAGAAGAGTTAGAGTTTGTCGATGCATTCGATGGAATAACACATGAGCCATGGGAAGAGCTCACTCCAATAGAAATAAACACTACGGATTATGGGAATATTGAACTCGTATCAGCCGGTGGACATGAGTTTATAATTAATCCTGAACCAGACGATTTGAAGCCAACAGAGATTGTTGAGAATTTAAAATCTATTTTTAACCAGAAATAAATCTAATTTTATTAATTTTCACTTTTAGATTTATTGATCATTATCAATGCAAAATTTGCCGCCAATAAAAGAACCCACTGTAAATAGAGCACAGCTTGGTCAGATAAAAACCCTTGGTTTATAAATAAGCAAAGTTGGCCTATTCCTCCAATGCCTCTTCATTCGTTTTTATATCCTCCTCTAACTCTGAAATCGTAGTTGTACCCCAATCGAAATCAAACTGAATGCACAACTCTCCTTCTTCATTATTTCTATGAAAAAAACTATGAGCTTGAGCAATTTCATCACCTTCCATATCGTCCAGCATGTCTAAGCTATCCATAAAATAGTTCATGGATGAATATAGGTTCTCATTTTTAACAATTTTCTGATCTTTAACTTCAATAACTTTCTCATCGGTTGTTTTTAGCCCATCTCTCTCTATCCCCAAACGATATTTACCATCTTCTATCGGATCTAAACTCGTATCTAGATCTAAGTAACTATCATCGTCATCGCTAATGGTAACTTGATACTTTTGAATTAATGTTTTTGTTTCTTCACTTAAAGGCATATCTCGCTCCTACACTAATAGTCTATTTCTATATATAAAGGGTATTTTAAATTACGCTTAATTACAATTGTGCGAGAATTTAGTGTGATAGAAATTAACTTCTATTTCTTATAAGCTATTCCTGTATATATCCTCTATTATCCTCCTCTTCTATCCTTCTTATAGAGCTTGTGAAGTAGCTGTAAGACTTAATCTCATAAATTAGTTATAGTTATTCTTATGAAGAAGATAATCTTAATCCCACTCCTTCTATCCACAATCCTTCTTGTTGGATGTGAGACTGAAACAGAGATTGATAGATGTATTGAAGCAAATCTAGCCAATCTTGACTTAGATGAATACATAGAAAAAATTAATACTTATCATCAAGCATTGCCTACGGATACACTTAAATATAATGTAAGGAATATTTTGCGCATACAGAATGATTATTTTTATTCGAAATTAAGTCCGATTGAGAAGAATTTTGATTTTTGTCTAATGGATAAACTAGGTGAGGTAATTATTAAAGATTTCGATATGATTTCAAAGAAAAGAGCCGTATTATTCGAGTCATCTATTTATGAATATTGCATGTTAAAACAAAAGGAAAGTGCAATCAAAGTCTGTCATTCTCAAGGTGTCTATTAACTAACAAACTGAGCAACTCAGTCAACTGCTTGCTAACAAATCCTCAGTCAAGATTCACAAAGGTTGGTGTTTTAATCACAGAGAAACACATCTTGTGAATTATCATCACAAATAGCACTCGTAAATAATCCGTTTACGAAAACAAGTAGAAAGAAGAGAATCAAAATAGTAATAAAACTATATTTAAGGATTTTTTTAATTAGTTTCATAAATAAATATAGTCAACTAATAATAAAATAAGTAACAGAAGAGAAATAACAGCTAGTGTTAGGGTCAAATAAATTAAGACCTTCATAAAAATATCAAAACCTTTGTAATGCTTAAACCTTTTAACTATGACCCTAATGACTATAAGCATACCAACGATTAAAAATAAAAAAGGAGTTAGAAATATAAAGAAACCACCTACAAGTCCTGCAGTCATAGACTTATCTTCATCTCTCTTAGTGGTCTCACCACAAGCTTCGTATAAAGGTGTTCCGATCTCATACCAATTGACGTATGTTTCCAAATAGAAAATACCTGCAGCTTCAAATATAAGTTCTTGTGAATCACCAAATTCAGCATATCTATTGAATCCCCAAATCAAATCCTCTCGCTTTTCTTGGGGCAATTGAAAATGATATTGATTGTTTTCTTTACCAATAAACTCAAAGTAATTCTCAAGGTCTTTGTCGAAAAAATAATAGTAAACCTTAGATACCTCTTCGTTGTTATCAAATAAGCCTTCTATGATCAGGTCAATTGTGTAGTCATCATCACTAATACAATTGATACCTAATTGATATGTGGGTTGAGTCTCATCTTCTTTGAAATTTTCAATCTGAATGGCAGGAAGACCATGAAAGCCTTCATCGGTATATGCCCATTTATCATCAAATGCAGCTTCAGCATTAAAGCTAAGAAAGAGGCTAGATAGTATTAGGAACTGTTTCATGTCGGAGTCACTATCTTATCACGCCTGTCAAGCTTGTCATTTTGTGTTGAGTTGTTGGAGGTGTATTATTAAGTGATGAGAAAGCTATTAACACTATCACTACTACTCCTCTTCTCAGTTGATGTGTTTGCTCAAGATGAATACTGCTTTGTAAAAGAAGAATCTAATATTTGGGGTTTGTCATTTGCTATTGAGGATGAATGTAAAAAAGGTCAGCTTCTATGGGCAGAAATGGAGTATGGAAAAGAAACAGTTGATTATCAGCAAGATGTAGATATTTACTATGGAACCTATCTAGCGGGTAATCATTGTGACTTTAGGAATGAAATCATTATAAAAAGAACTGATGATAAAAGGAGACTCATAGTTCAATGCATAATCAATGGTGATAAAAGAAGGAGAGATGAAGAACAGCGTGATTAAAGGTTCTTAATCTGATTCATTAAAACAAACAGTTCTTCTTATATATTTCATCAAACCCTGTTCCACTAATCCATTGGTCGGAGGTTCGAGTCCTCCCGGGCCCACCACTTTTCAGCTTTTTCAAAATCTCTTGGTGAACCTATGGTGAACCAATTAATCTCTAACTATCCTGACATTTTAGGGTTTTATCTGGTCAAAAATAATCGGTCTTTTTGTCGCGGATAGGAGGTAGGCAGGTGACCATGTTGGGTATGGGTATATATATCTAGTGGTCGAACATTTTTAGGAGGTTTTGGTTGTAAAGCAGAGGATGAGTTTTTTATTCATTTCTCACAATCATCATTAACCTCTCCCCAAGGCATTTGAGTTTTGCAGTACTTAACTCCATCTAGTTTGACATTACTGAGATCGGTTGTTGCAAGGTTAGCACCACTAAGGTCAGCTTCACGAAGGTCAGCATTACGAAGGTCAGCATTATCAAGATCGGCACCACTAAGGTTGGAACGACTAACTAAGGCACCACTAAGGTTGGCACCACTAAGGTTGGCTTCACGAAGGTCAGCATTACGAAGGTCAGCATTATCAAGATCGGCACCACTAAGGTCGGCACCAGTAAGGTTGACAAAAGTAAGGACGACTCTATGTCCACGAAATTCTCGACCAGAAAGGTTGGCTTCACGAAGGTCGGCACCAGTAAGGTTAGCACCACTAAGGTTGGCTTCACGAAGGTTGGCTTCACGAAGGTCGGCATTGAACAGGTCGGCACCAGTAAGGTTGGCTCCTTGAAGGTCTTGACCAGAAAGGTTGGTTTCACGAAGGTAGGCACCAGTAAGGTTGGCACGACTAAGGTAGGCACCACTAAGGTAGGCACCAGTAAGGTTGGCACCAGTAAGGTCGGCATCAGTAAGGTCGGCATCAGTAAGGTTAGCTTCACTAAGGTTGGCTTCACGAAGGTCAGCATTACGAAGTCTGGTTTTACGAAGGTTTAAATATCTCAATATTTCTATTTGTTCATCTTCATCGCCATCGTAGACACCACTAAGGTTGGCACCACTAAGGTCAGCTCTACGAAGTTTGGCATAACCAAGGCTGGCACCAATAAGGTTGGCTTCACTTAAATCACAACCCTCACAGGCATTAAGTGCTTTAAGCTTTAACAGATCTGTTTCGTTGTATGCCCAACCATTAAAGCTGAACAACAGTGCTGATATGAGGATGATCCTAAGTCTCATAAGGTCTCCACATATTAATCAATCGATTATCATATCCAGATTTTGATAGACAAAGGCTCATACTTGTAGCCAGTTTCTGTTTCTCGTCAGGTAAATCATCTTTTGCTAAATCAACAAAATATGGCACTGCTATTACCAATGCTGACGCTGCAAGTGAAGCTCCGACTCCTGATGAAGTTCTACCTATTGGTTGTCCAGCAGAATTAATGATTGCTCTTTGAGTTCCTTTCTGCACAGCAATGCTCACGGCAGTTCCACTTACAACACCAAATGATTTTAATATTTCATCTCTTGTTTTTCCTGTAAGCGTGTAGATGTAACAATCTGTAGAGACTAGCTCAAACTTTTCTATATCTAGATTGATTTTGTCTTGATCAAGAAATTGTATCTCCTTCAGTAAGTCCTCTTGCTTTAATATGCTTTCCGAAGTTGTTGTGCAACCAATGATCAATAACATTGGTAAAAGTATTAATTTCTTCATACCTTTAATCCTAACAAGACCTCCCTGCATTAACAAATCAGCAGTCTGTCAACTGCTGCTAACGAGAGCTGTTGAGATTTAGAAAGGTTGGCTGTGTTAAGATAATTCTTATGACAGCAATTCCCAAAACCAAAGAAGAACAAGATGAATTTATCCTCAGTTACTTGATCAGCGAAGAACTCAGAGAAGAATATGATGAGGTCAAAAATTCAGCTTTAGAGGTTGCCAAAGAAATGGATGCATTGGCTGAGAAGATCAATGATGCCAAATCTAAGATCGAAGAAATTGATCGGAATGAAGATTCGACCATTGTTATAACTGATCATTGGGATAGAAAGATCTGTAAAGTCCAGCTAGAAGATTGGGCTGGAGAATACATAAGCTTATTGGAATCTTTAAATTTCCTTTCTGCTGAACAACATGCTCTTTTTATTCAGATGAAAAATTGTGTCAATGTTGGTCTGAATGATTTAAAAAGCATGATTGCAAGAAATAAAGGGGAAGAGCCTAAGATTTATAAAGACTTGTCAATTGTTAAGAGTTAGTTAATGGAGTCATTAGATACATCTATTATTTTTTTATTAGGAGGGATAACAGGAGGTTTAGTCTTTCTAGCAATGATGTATGGACCTCAAGCAGCTTTCTTTACCGAACTATTTAGTACTGAAGTTAGATATTCAGGAGCAACTTTAGGTTATCAATTTGGAGCAATTATAGGTGGAGCTTTTGCTCCAACTATAGCTGTAAAATTGTGGACAGAATTCGATATTTTTTGGGTTTCGGTATACATAGCATTTGCAGCGTTACTTACTTTACTATCAGTAATGGCTTTAACTGAAACCTATCAATCGGATTTAAATAAGACTCAATAGTGAATTTGAAATCTTTTTCTAAGACTTTTAATTTCATCTGATTGTTGCACTGTTTTTGTTTTAAAAATATGCGATTAGTAATCCATTAACATTCAATAATATTTACAGGAACTTCTAATACATGAGTTGCTAGCCCTCCACGAGATGTTTCCTTGTATCGAAGATGCATATCTTCACCAGTCTTTCGCATTGTGCGAATGACCCTATCTAAAGAAACAAAATGAGTTCCATCTCCCTTAAGCGCCATACGGGCAGCATGGATTGCCTTGACTGATGCCATGGCATTTCTCTCAATACAAGGTATCTGTACTAAGCCACCTATCGGGTCACAAGTAAGCCCTAAATTATGTTCCATAGCAATTTCAGCTGCATTTTCAACTTGTGTTGGCATGCCACCAAGAACTTCTGTTAATGCTCCAGCTGCCATTGAGCAAGCAGATCCAACTTCCCCTTGGCATCCAACTTCAGCACCACTTATGGATGCATTCTTTTTATAAAGGATACCTATTGCGGCGGCAGTTAACAAAAATCTAACTATTCCATCATCATCGCTTTTAGGTACAAAGCGCATATAGTAATGCAGAACAGCTGGGATAATGCCGGCTGCTCCGTTAGTAGGAGCAGTAACGACTCTACCCCCTGCGGCATTCTCTTCATTGGTTGCTAATGCATACAGCGTTACCCAGTCGAGTATTGTCAACGGGTCATCAGATTTTTTATTCGATTTTTTCATTAATTGTTGGTGGAGCTTATGGGCTCTTCGTGGGACATTCAAACCCCCTGGTAATAGTCCTTTATTGGCAATACCATTATTAACGGTTTCTTGCATCACAGACCATAATCTTAATAATGCTTCGCGGGTTTTATTTTCTGGTCGCCATGCACTTTCATTTTTTATCATCACATCCGATATTTTGAGTGATTTTTTTTTGCAGTAGTCTAAAAGCTCAGTAGCTGTGTCATAAGGATAGGTGATTGCGGTTTTATCTTTAGCGATGTAATTTCCTTTTTCATTAGAATCATCTACAACAAAACCACCTCCTACAGAATAGTAGGTCTTTTGGGCTAATTCCTTTCCATTTTTATCAAAGGCAAAGAATATCATTCCGTTAGGATGCAAAGGGAGGGATTTTCTTCGAAAAAGCTTAAGGTCTATCTCATGATTGTAATCGATAGTTTCCTTTCCAAGTAAATTTATTCGTCCTTCAGAATAAATTTTTTCGATTCGTTTGGTGACTAAGGTTGCATCAATTTGATCAGGTTGCTCTCCTTCCAGGCCTAAAATAATAGCTTTAGGTGTACCGTGAGCTTTCCCCGTAGCACCAAGAGAACCATACATCTCAGATTTTATACGAGTTACTAGTTTTAATTGATTGGATTTTTCTATACTTAGTATGAATTTTCGAGCGGCGATCATAGGACCAATAGTATGTGAGCTGGAGGGTCCAATACCAATTTTAAAAAGATCCAAAACACTAATTGCCATAATTTCTCACAGATGCTCTATGATCAATCATAGTTTATATCATTACAGGCATCAAATTGATTCAATAAACTCAATATCATTAGGCTTTATAAGATCTGTTCCAAGTCCATCCAATAGAGGTTTTAGATTTTTTGCATAAGGCTTCCATCTATCCATTCCAGATTTATTGATTGGTTTTCTGACCTGTTCTGAGCTTGCTGTTCTAACTGACCTATCAGTTTCATAAAAAGTGATACAAGAATCCTCAAAAGGTAATTCCAGAAATTCTAACATTTTTTTAACTTGGCCTTCTAGATCATCAATGATGTCCTCGTTATTAACTCTCAATATTTTATTTGGTAAAACCTCATCCCAATGATTCATCAATTTAACATAACTTTTATAGTAGCTTCCTGCTTCAGCTAACCCATATGTAAATTCTTGTCCTTGGGCAAATAACTGTTTAAACATACTAAAACAACAATCCAAAGGATACCTTCTTGCATCTATAATTTTTGCATTTGGCATGATTAAATGAATTAACCCAATATGTCGAAAATTATTAGGCATTTTATCAGTAAATCTTGGTGCATCTTTTCTATGTATTCTTGTATCATTTATAAACGTTTTTCCCATTTCCATTCGTTTTTCGATTGATAAAGTTTTCATGCTTTTAGGATAATTGCCCTCCTTACCATAAATATCATCGCCTCTAAGGCTTTGTGCCATAGACAGAATATTTGGCAGCTCAAGCGTTCCATCAATCATTGAATGAGAAGCCAATATTTGTTCAATTAAAGTTGAACCCGATCTTGGCAATCCTAGAATAAATATTGGATCATTGGTTTCATATCCACCATTACCCTGTTGTTCAAAAAATAGTTCATTGCATACATCGATTTGAGCCTGCAACTCTCTATCCATTTTTTCAATAGAATATTTACTTTGTTTATTTTTAATTTTATTCCCACAATCAAGATGAAAAAAAGCTTCATCGTATTCGCCTACTGCTTCGCACCCTTGAGCTAATGCAAAGTGAAAATAGGCTTTATCTTTTAATGTTAGATCAACTCTTTTGAGCTGCTGCCTCATGATATTTAATTCGTTTTTGGTGAATGTGTATGTTTTTAAGTTAGCTAATGAAAAAAAGGCTTCGCCATGATCTTGTTTAACTTGATATGCAGTTTGATAACTTTTAATTGCTTGATCTGTCTTACCTAAGGTTTTTTGTGCATGGCCTTTAGATGTAAAAACACTAAAATTGTATGGGTTCTTTTTAAGGATATTATCAAATAAATTAATTGCTCCTTTATGATCACCGTTTTGCATAATTTCAATTGCTTTTTGAGCTTGATATGAAAGATTATCTGGGAATTTTTCACATAATATATTTACTTGTTCCATGGTCTTTGCAAACCTTTGCTTTTTTCGAAGAATCATTGCGTATTTCATTCTAAGCTCCCCATCATTGGGGTTAAATTTAACTGCACTTTCAAGTAAAAATTCAGCATCATCAAAATACCCCAATCGATCAGCAATTTGAGACAATAATGACATTGCGAATGTATTAGTTGGGTTCTTTTTAAGAAATTCTCTACATTTTTCTTCTGCAATACCTAATTTTCCTTCATTCAGAATCTGGCTTATGTACAGTAAGACGCTTGGAATAGACTGAAGAGTGTTAATTTGCATGTATGCATGATCAGCAGCAGGTTTATTTTTACTAATTCTGAAGTAATCATATAAGGCTTTCCAAGATGCCAATAAAGCAGGATTTAATTCACAGGCCTGTCTATAGTGTGCAATTGAATTTTCTTGATTGCCCATATCTCTATTCAGATGGCCTAATTCTTGATAGGCTCTACCCATGTCAGGAGATTGACTTAATAAACTCTGAATATATTTTTTTGAATCATCATAATTTTTTAAATACCTTGAGCAAACTGCTGCTAAATACAGGCTATCAATATGATTTGAATCTTTTTCAAGGTTTAATTCTAATAAACTAAGTGCTTCTACAAATCTAGTACCTTTTAGTGCTTCTGTAGCTTGTGATATATCTAATTTATTTTGTGTCATTTATTATGTTAATAAAAAATAGTAATTTTTCTTGTGGACTGGAATTAAAAAGGGAGCCTAAGCTCCCTTCTTAAAGTATAACTTATTAAACTAGAAGTTATGCTTATACCTTATCCCGATAGTAGTTGGTCTTATATAAGACACACGCTGTCTATCAAATACAAAAGTATTGCTAATCTCAGCTCTTTCGTCTGTTACGTTGTCAATGTATAGCTCAGCAGTCATAGTATCATTGCTCATACCGAAACGAACATCCATATAGGTATAACTATCTTGTCGAGCTTTATTTGGCGCCATAATATCTGAATAACTGTCACCAGAATGCGTGACTGCAAGTTGAGCATGTCCAAGATTCCCGTTTGACATGTCCCACTCTTGTCTCAATTTTAGATTAAACTGCACGCCTGGTGCAAATGCCATTTCGCTTCCAACAATTACATCATTGGAAGGCACTAATTTTTCAGTAAGTTCAGTATCTAATAATGAGAAGGCTCCGGAAACTGTTAACCCTTCTTTGTTAGTGTAATAAGTAAAGTCACCTTCTATACCTGTAATATCACCATCTGCAGCATTATCAGAAAAGAATAAGTTAACAATACTTGGATCAAAGATCGTTGATTGTAGCCCTTCAACATCTACCATGAAAATACTTCCATTGAATCTAAGTTGGCCATCTTTAAGTATGGTTTTCCAACCAAACTCAGTATTTGTAATTTCATCCGACTTAATTTCTGCAGGAACTGTGTATGACCCATCTGGACTTGTTCTGCCAACAGGTCTGTTTAGTAGACCCGGTCTAAACCCTTCAGACCATGTGACATAATACATAACATCATCGCTTGGATTCCATGAATAGGTTACCTTGCCAATAACGCCATCTGATTTTGCTTTATCTGGATAACCATTTGCATTACCCGGTGCGTATTGAGCTGATAAGTTAGTTCCAAATTGCTGTGTATCTGGATTACCAAACCCATTATAAAATGATGAGTTAGCACTACCTACAAAATCTACTTCGATATCATACCAACGTGCACCTAGAGTAAGTTCTGATGTGTCACTCAATGCAATATTTAGTTCGCCAAATAAACCTTTCTGTTCATCAGTCCTCTTAATATCATTAAAGAAGATGACCGGTTCACAAAATGGTCCAGCTGAGAACCAACCAGGCGATGCATTATTAATCGAACCGGTTACAGATGTATCGGTCAGAGCATAGTTGCATGCATAGTCTATGTCATTGTTAACTGCCTCTGGATAAGTAAACTGGTTTAATTCTGTAAGTGTAGTATCACTCACGAAGTAGCCAGCGGTAAGTGACATATTGTCATTGATATCTGCATTTATACGAATCTCATGACTATCAACTTCGGTATTTGTATATGAGTCAACAAGCAAGTTGGGGCCTCCGCATGACCCAATCGCAACTCCGCCTTGGGGATAAGAGACATAATAGTCACAAATATAATATGGAAGGTATTGACCAACAAATAGATAGTCAGTGTAATCAACCATTTGATTGGTATCTCTATCTGTATAAGCACCAGCATAGACAACTTCTAAATCACCAATTGTACCTTCAAGAGTTAAACTCATGTTGTCAAATTCATCTTTGATTTCATCTTGGGTATATCTTTGAATTTCTAGATCATCTAATGTTGGATCTGCAAAGAATACGCCATCAGAGTCAATTGTTTGCTGTGCATAAACCAATGTAGCATCCCAATTATCACCAAGCGATGTAGCCAAAGTAGTTCTAAAGCCTTGATACTTTACATCATTTGCGTTTTCTTCTACTAATGCATCTGCTGGAGTGATCGTTGCTCCGGAGAAGTCTGTACCAGCTTTGAAACCTGCTCTTGCAGCAGAGACAGGAAGGCCGTTTTGCCTCACAGTACCAGCAGGTCTGAAACGTGCTGATTGTGTTACATCTATTTGACCGGCAACTTGATCAATGTAACCGCCTCTTTCATCATTGTAAGCAACGACTCTCAATGCAGCATTATCCCCAAGAGGTATATTTGTCATTAATTCAACTTTTGTACCTGTATCACCTTCCGGCATGTGTCTAGTTTCAATCTCAAAATTACTTTCAGTAACTCCTATTTTCGGTTTGTTAGTAATCATTCTTACAACACCTGCTTGTGAACTAGCTCCAAAAAGTGTTCCTTGTGGTCCCGATAGTACCTCAATACGAGCAACGTCTGCTGCGTAAACATCTAAGTTTCTACCTGGTTGAGCTAATGGTTGCTCATCAAGATAGAATGATACGTTAGGTGCCAAACCAGCAACACCTGCTGTTGTGAGGTTGGGAGTAGTCGATGCAAGCCCTCGAATATATATTGTATTTTGACCAGGGCCTGATCCACCTGCGGTAACTCCTGGTAATTGCAAGAGATAGTCCTCGAATACATTGACTCCTGATTGTTCTAGTGATTGCTCTGTTAACGTAGAAACTTGCAAAGGAACATCTTGCAGGGTCTCCTCTTTCTTTCTTGATGTTACAACAATTTCTTCGATTGTTCCTTGAGCATTGATGTTAGGAGTAGCAAGAACAGCAGTTGCAGCTGCAACAACCGCAACAGATTTCGCTCTGTTTTTAATCCTAAGTATATTTTGTTTCTTTTTAATAGCCTTTGATCTTCTTAAGGCCTTGCTTTGTTTTCTTGTCATATTAAGTCTCCCCCACGAGATAAACATTCAATTTTATTACACTAATAAATAGCATATTTCTTCTTCAATTTATAGACCTCATTAGAATTAAGGCTTTTAAGAGTTAAATCAATAAATAATTTTTGTATTATGTAATACTAAAAAATAATAATTACATGGCACTTATTAATAGAAAATATGAAATGGTTTTTAACACGCTACTTTTCTCTAAAAAAATGTCTTACAAGAGTAATTCTTTTGGCTTAATTATGTTTAAAAGTATAGATTATGTTTAAAGGTATAGATTATAAGAGATTCTTCATTTCTTTATTTCTTATCTCAACTTTTATAGGGGTTACCCTAGTTAATCTTGATACTGCCAATAATCTTTTTAATGCCACACAATCATTTATAGCTAACAACTTCGGATGGCTAATTATTTTAAGTGCAAATGGTTTTCTCATTTTTTGTATCTGGATGGCTATTAGTCAGTTTGGAGAAATTAGATTGGGTGGAACTGATGCGATACCAGAATTTAATTTTATAAACTGGATTGCTATGCTTTTTAGTGCTGGATTAGGTATTGGAGTAATATTTTACTCGGTTGCAGAGCCTGTTTCTCATCTCAGCTCATTAGCACTCTTTGAAGAAGGTGCTTCTTTCAATGAGCGTGCTACTTTATCAATGAATCTAACATTTTTACATTGGGGCTTTCATGCTTGGGCTATATATGGTGTTGTAGGATTATGTTTTGCATATTTTGCATTTAATTTAGGAAGGCCTTTTAGAGTCAGCTCATTCTTTTTAGATACTGGACTGGAGAGTACCTGGAGCCGAGTGATCGTTGATGTGTTTGCTATACTTGCAACAGTCTTTGGCATAGCTACATCTTTGGGCCTGGGAGCAAGTCAAATAAGCGCAGGACTTGAGCATCTTAATATTGCAAATAGTTATTGGATACCCATAGAAACATTAAGTCCTGAAGCTACCCCTGGGAAATTTATCATTATTATCTTGATTACTATATTAGGACTTATAAGTGTAGTTTTAGGTCTGAATGCCGGCATAAAAAGACTCTCGCAATTAAATATGTTTTTGTGTGGTTGTTTTTTGATAATTATATTTTTATTTGGACCTACTGGATATATTCTGGATGGATTTGTAGAAAATGTTGGATCTTACATTCAAAATTTCATTAGTCTGTCTACCAATGTAAATGCTTACAGTAACTCTGACTGGCAAAATGGATGGACATTATTCTATTACTGTTGGTGGTTTGCATGGTCACCTTTTGTAGGTCTTTTTATAGCAAGAATTTCTTATGGAAGAACCATTAAGGAATTTATCCTTGGTGTTGTTTTTTTACCCTCATTGATTGTTTTCATATGGTTGAGTGTGTTTGGAAATGCAGCAATATATCAAGAATTTATAACAGCTGGATCACTAGCGAATGCTGTCAATGAAAATATCTCAGTATCACTTTTCATTTTTTTAGAACAGTATCCTAGTTCAACTCTTTTAATGGGTCTTTCTTTAATCAATATTCTTACATTCTTTGTGACCTCTTCTGATTCGGGTGCACTAGTAACCGCTATGATGACTTCCTCTAATCAAGATGATTCTCAGCA
>JABHDX010000137.1 GCA_018672815.1 Gammaproteobacteria bacterium
AGTCTCTAACCACAAACAACCCTTTCATAATCGCATAATGACCTGGAAAGGAACAAAAGAACGTATAGTCTCCACCCGCAGTCAATAAATCACCAGAGAATGTCACTGACGTTTCAGCTCCTCCACCAATCACCGCTGATGCAGCAATCACACGAGCATCATTGACTGGTACATAGTTATTACCCATTCCAGCTGATCCACCGGCTGTAGCCACAGGCATAAAGTCTGCTGTATTGGTTAAAACCCAGTTATGACCCATAACATTAGCGGGCATCGCACCGGTATGTTTAAGGGTGACAGTAATGTCACTGCAACTGGAACTCACCACCATCTCTTTGAGATTAAACTGCAACATATCATTGCCTTCAATGACTTGATTGCATGAGTCTGCTGCGACGAAGTTAGCTATAGCATCAA
Source organism: Gammaproteobacteria bacterium (assembly GCA_018672815.1). The sequence goes on from JABHDX010000137.1 coordinate 418, forward strand.
CACCACCTTTTGTTTTTTGATCTATGTTAGACACTTCTTTTTCTGATATAACCATTGCTGGCTTGAGTCTTTTTTCAATGTTTTTGTTTGGGTGATTTTTACTAGTTGATCTTTCAACCTGTGCTTTAATAATATTGCCACCAAAAATACTAATCCCTTCAAAAAGAACGACAAGTATACCAATTACAACAATGAGACCTATAAACCTATTATGGGAGAACCCTAGTCCTGAATCACTCACAATAACTCCTTAATTTAATATTAATAAATGAATAACTTAATACATATGCATCATTTTCGAAAAGAAGTATAAAGCGAATTCACTTTGTAATAAAGAGGATAAACATATATTTTTAGTTAATATCTATGAATAAATCAAAAAAACTCTATTTTTTTCTCAACCCATTTGCTGGTAAAGGTACTGCCTATAATATTTTTGAGAAGCTTAAAAAAGTTTTGGATAAACACAATATAGAAGTTGAGATTTATACAAGCCAGTCAGAAGGCGATATTGAAAGATTTATCATCAATGAAGATTTATCAGAATTTGATGGTATTTGTGTGATTGGAGGCGACGGCACTATTCATGAAGCAATAGAGGGTTTGATGCAATCAGGTAAATCACAATATTTATCATTAGGGATTATTCCTGCTGGCAGCGGCAATGCTTTCGCTGAGGATTTGGGGCTCAGAGATCCGATAGATGCATTAGAAAATATTATTACCGGCACTATCAGCAGTATTGATGTCATGAAAATAAAAACAAGGAACAAGGTTAATTTTGCTGTCAATATAATTGGTTGGGGTATGGCGAGTAATGTAAATATTTTAGCAGAAAAATTACGTTGGCTAGGCAATGTAAGGTATTCAATAGCTTCACTACTGTCTATTGTACAAATCAAATTACAGTCGGTGAACATCATTATTGAAAACCAAGTATTCAATGGAGAAGCAGCATTTTTTATAGCGTTGAACACTATACACACGGGCAAAGGCATGAAGATGGCCCCAAAGGCCAAGTTAAATGATGGGTTAATTGATATTATTTTATTAAAAAGAGCATCTAGAATGAGAGTCTTAAAGATCTTCTTACAATTATTTTCAGGCAAGCACATCTATGACCCTTTGGTTCAATATAGGCAGGTAAAGTATTTTTCAATCAATAGCGAGAATGATTTATTGAATATTGATGGAGAGAATATTGGACAAACACCTATTGAAGTTTCTGTTGAGAGAAATGCCATTCAGTTATTTGCTAAGATTTGATGGTTTGTGTAGATAATAATTTTTGGTTTTGAGATCATTCAATTATGAATAGAGTAAAATCACAAACACCCATTGCTATAATTGTTCTATGTATATTTTTAACATTAGCAGCTGTTTATTTTGAGCATGAAAAAAAAGCTAATGTTTTAAGCAACTCTAAAATAAATAACCTAGGCCAGCAATGAGCTCTAGCGAGAATAATTTAGCAATTGTTGCTGCAGCAGAAAGGGCTTCGATTTTCAAGCCAATAGAGGACAGACTTCTTTCTTTGCAAAACGACAAGAGACTTGGTTTATCTTTTGAGAAAAACACAATAAGCAATAAGAATGATTCTGTCACTATCAATACAGGAGCACTAAAGATTTCAGTAAGAGCATTTGTTTCTAAACACCCAAACACCGGAGCAGTGATTAATCCTTTACCAATCAGTGTTGCTATATGGAAAGAACAAGATTTCCAGCTCAACGAAGGATGTGAAACGCCTCAAGAAAAGGCATTCAATACTAGAGATTTTTCAAGCTATGATGACGCCCTGTCTTATGTTTTCAAAGAAATTGAGCGTAGTAGCTGACTACTGAAGGGACTAGCTTCTATTGTATTTGTCCTCATACCTAGTGATATCATCTTCACTCAGATGATCTCCACTTTGAATTTCGAAAAATACTAAAACATCTTCTTCTTCATTGGAAACTCGATGCTTTGCTTGTTTTGGAATAAAGATGGATTGATGTTTTGATAAATAGGTTATTTGGTCTTCACATTCTACTTTTGCAGTACCCTCCAGAATATGCCAATACTCACTTCTATGCTGATGGGATTGCAATGATAATATTTCACCTGGATTGACTGTGATTTTTTTAAGAAGGTAATCTTTATTTTTCTCAAATGTTTTATATGAGCCCCATGGTTTAACAACCTCTTTTGATACAAGGTTTGAGCTCGATACAAGATTGGAGCTGGATTGTATTTTTCCACCACCACTATTAAATATCATTTCAATATTATTATTATCACAAATCTCGGCTTCAGGAATTTGATCTATATTTTTCCTATCTCCTCCGTTTGCAAAGTATTTAATATTTTCTTTTTCAGCTATAGATTCGAGTGTTTTACTTACAGTTAAGTCTTGATCAATAGACTCTATAACTGTGTCAACAACGCCAAACCCCTCAATGATTGCAACTCGCTCTTCTATAGGCATAAAAACATAGCCTTTTTTCTGCATTAGAAAATTATCATTATTAACAATAACAACCAGTCTTGGTGCTAGATTTGCAGCCTCTTGAAACATTTTCAAGTGTCCTAAATGTATTGGGTCAAATCCACCACTAACTACTACTGAAAAGTCTTTATTCATTGAAAGAAGATAACATATGCTTAGTATTTTTTGTCTATTTTCTGTCTTCTAAAAGTCCATAATGAATTTCCAGAATAATTCAAAATTGTTGCAATACCTATACCTAAGAAGAGCGATAATAGATCTGGAAGAAACAATGTATTTATAAGCAATAAAAAGAATAAGTAATTAACAGTTCCAGATACACCTGCAACAATATGAAACCTCATGAAACGGTTCAAATAAGATACACTATTCATGCGTTTTATAAATGTCCAGAAATTATGACATATAAAATTCGAAATAATTGATAATTCAATTGCCAATGGCGAGGCTAGTTCAGGAGTCCATCCAGCAAACCTGGTTAAAGTAAAGTAAGTGAGAAAGTTAACACAAACACCGAGAACTCCAACTATGCAGTATCTTAAAAAGTCTTCTGAGTTTCTATATCTAATTTTTATGATATTGATTAGAAATTCAATCTCATCATGTAGCGTTAGCTTTGAAAGGCCATGCTCCCTTTTATTAAAAACGATAGGAACTTCAATCGCATTGGCTCCATTTCTTATAAGTTCACATATCAATGAAGATTGAAAGGAATAACCCTTGGCTGAAAAAAAGTCCAAATTACATTTTTGTAAAAGGTTAGCATTGATGCATCTGAAACCAGAGGTGCAATCTTTAATCATATAGACACCACCCATATATCTAACTAGAAAATTACCAAATAGACTAATAAATCTTCTCCATTTTGAAAAATTTGGAGTAGAGCTGCCCTCTATAAACCTAGAGCCTATAATTAATTGTTTTCCATTTTCTGCAAGAGGAATAAACTGCTTGATAACATTTGGATCATGTTGACCATCTGCGTCCATTTGAATGATTAGGCTTGGGTCCCATTGTTCTATAGCATGAGAGAATCCTCTTGTATAAGCATTTCCCAAACCAACTTTTGTTCCTGTAATCATATGAATATCGTCATATGATTCCATGATTTTATGGACTATAGTTTGCGTGTCATCAGGAGAATTATCATCAACAATTAAAACCTTTAGGGTATAGGATTGAATCGCATGTTTTACTTCGATCACCTGAAGAAGCGTTTTTTCTATATTGTCTGCTTCATTATATGTTGGTATTACAACACAAGCTGTTGGAAGATTGTTTTCTTGTTGATGCATAGCAAATATTCAGGTTTATATTTTTATATCCAAGATTCTAACTTCATTCTGTCATAAAACTGAAAGTTTTCCATGGGAATACCTAGTTGAATAGGCAACCAGTAAAGAAAAGCAATCACAATGCATAATAGTATTAACCAGGAAGCAATTCTTTTAGTCCATTGTTGTGCCTCTAGTAATTTTCCTAAATACCAAGCTAGAGCTAAGAAACCAAATATAGCAGAAGGCTGATAATGATAAATAAAAGTGCATCGTTCAACAATTATCCATGGAATCAAATTACAAAAATAACCTGAAAGTATAAAACTAAATGTGAAAAATTCTTTGTCTATTAAGTTCTTAGTAATCCAATTCAAGCAAAGCCTTAACCAACTGATAGACATTATAATGACTGAAATAAACGAGAGTAATGATAATATAGGATTTGGGAATAGATGAATATTTCTGATCATAGATATTCCACTATCAGCAATAGTATAACTTTCAAAAAAGTAAGCAATAGGCCTCAGCATCAATGGCCAGGTATACCAATTAGAACAATAAGGGTGTTCATTTTCGCCAACCATGGTTTGATGATAGCCCATCATCTGTTGATTTTTTTCGATGAAAGTAAATTGAGTATTGAATAAAACATCAGGAATAAAAACAATGGTATAGATAATAATAGGAAGCAAGAGAAAGTATAGCGAGTAATTGAATAGCGAAATATTATCAGCCAATATAGAGCCTAAATTATTATGAGCTAGTCTTTTTTTGTCTAAATATTTTATTAGTAATAAAAGAGTGTAATAATTCGAAGCCATTAGGAAAAATCCTAGGCCATTCCATTTTATTGATGCTGTTAATCCAATAAAAAATGCAAAATACATTAGATTCTTTTGATTATTTTTATTGTTATATATATAGGATGAAAATACGACCATAGAGCACAAGCCAAAAAAGAGTAGAAACATGTTTGCTGTTGCTATGCGTGAGTCAACAATCATGGCTCCATCAATCGCTACAAAGAGAGAGGAAAGCAAAGCAAAAACTCTATTATTATGTATTGTAATCGCAATTCGGTAAGTTAAAGCAAATAATAGAGATCCTATCAATGCATTTAACCATCTGTAGCTCATGGGATTCAGGCTTTCAAAATCCACTAAGGCTCCACCTAACCCAAAGAGTGAGCTAACTGTTATATAGGCCCATATTGAGAAGGAGTATAAGTAATTTGCTAGAGGCGGGTGAGGGTAAAAAAATTCTACATTTTGTAGGTAATTGAGGCCATATTGTGGGTAGAAAATTTCGTCAAATATTGGGCCATCCAAAGTCCATAATCCTTCAAATCTAAGCGAAAAAGAGAGAAAGGTAATCAGGGTAATATACCAAAAATATTTAGAACTCAGCTTCATTGATTTAGGAAATATGAGGCATATAATGACAAAAAACATTTACAAATTTTTTGCCTTCTAGAGGAGAAGGACGACCATGATCCAAAAGAGCGCTTTCATATAGAATAATTTCACCTGGTTTGAGAATGAGTTGATGTTTTTTGCCTTGATGGTCTTCAATTTCCAGTGGCCAGTCTTTTTCCACCTCTTGTGCTATATTTATAATCACCCCTATAATATGAGTTTCTTCTCTGTCACGATGAGGGTTTAGCTTTGCTCCACGATTATAGATACGAATTCCATAAACATAGGTAGGCAGAAGCTTGGTACCTGACCATGATTCTGCTTTTTTTAATAGTGAAGAATGAATTTCATTTCTTAGATCATCAGTGAGTTCAATGGTTTCACTCGCACTCTGTTTAGAATC
>JABHDX010000138.1 GCA_018672815.1 Gammaproteobacteria bacterium
GCCCGCTTTTGGAGGCACAAAACTAAATAAGTTATTATGAGCATTTAGCCATCTTTGAAACAATTGGAGATTTGATTCCAACATAATAGATGACCTTGATAATATTTTTTCTTTGTTTGATTCAGACATAACCTTGATGGCAATTTCTTGAGATAAAACAGATGATGTAATTGAAGAATAGTCCTTACGAGACCACATATCATTTATTAGTGAGGCATCCGCTACTACCCAACCTATTCTTAGTCCAGGATGAGCAAATGACTTTGATAATCCACAACTGATAATTGCTTTTTCATAAAAAGCAGCAAAGCTTTTAGTTTCGATACCATTTAGTTCAGAACCTCTATAGACCTCATCTGAATGAACAAAAACATCATATTCTCTAGCTATTGAAGCCAAGGCTTCCATTTCGCTATCTGACATAACGGCACCTGTAGGATTACTTGGGTTGCATATTGAGATGAGTTTAGTTTTTGGAGTGACCAATGATCTCATTTCATCCATATCAATATGCCAATCAAGCTCTTCCTTGAGGTATATGTTTTTTACTTTGGCGCCCAGGTTTTTGACTATGCCAGGAATTTGCATGTAATTCGGGAGTATTAAGACCACCTCGTCACCAGGCTCAATCAAAGTTGTTGTTATTACAAAGTTTGCTTCAGCAGAGCCGTTAGTTATAAGAATATTTTCTGATGCTTTTTCTGGATACCACATAGATACAGCTTCACAAAGCCTAGGATCTCCTTTGCTGTAACCATAAAATATTTCCATGTTTAAAAGAGCTTCAACTTCTTCTTTATTTAACAGTTGGTTGATCGACATTGGGTGATTACCACTGTCGCTTAGATTGTATTTTACCTCATTCTCATAAAGAGACTGGAAGCGTTCCATTTCAAATTGCTTAAACATTAAGGTGAGAATATCATAAGACCTATTAGAGATGTATTGCTATCTATAGTTCTTTGATTGTTTGAACCAAGTTTGCAGCTACTTCTTCGCCATCCCCATAAAGCATTCTTGTATTATCCAAGAAGAATAAATTATTTTGTATTCCTGAAAAGCCAGCGCCTTGACCACGTTTCACAACAATAATATTTGCTGAATAATCAGCATCCAGTATAGGCATACCATAGATGGGACTTGATGGGTCAGTTCTTGCAACGGGATTTACCACATCATTCGCACCTATCACTAAAGCGACATCACAACTCTTAAATTCTTGGTTAATCTCGTCAGCATCATAAATTAAATCATAGGGCACGCCAGCTTCAGCAAGCAAAACATTCATATGGCCAGGCATTCTTCCAGCAACAGGATGGATGGCAAACTTTACATCAACACCTCTTTCTATCAATAATTGAGAAAACTCCCATACTTTTTGTTGAGCCTGTGCAACAGCCATTCCATAACCAGGAATAATAATTACTTTTTGTGCAAAAGCCATCATGATGCTGGCATCACTAGACTCTATTGGTTTCATCTCTCCTTGGTTTTCAGAATCACCATTAGCAGCAATACTTTGGTCACCAAAACCACTAAAAAGAACATTAGCCAGAGACCGATTCATTGCTTTTGCCATAAGTTGGGTTAATAGAGTGCCTGCAGCGCCAACCACTGTTCCAGCAATGATCATGGCATAGTTTTGAAGCACATAACCTTCAAAACCAACTGCTAATCCTGTTAAAGCATTGTACAAGGAAATAACAACAGGCATATCAGCACCACCTATAGGGAGAGTCATCGCTATGCCAAAAATGAGAGCAATAACAAATACTGCAACCACTGGATTTTTCATTAATTCAAAATCGACGAGTATTGTAATACCAATGAACACTAGTATTAGCATGATTATTAGGTTGAATAGATTTTGACCTTTAAAACGGAAGGAACCTTTTATTATTCCTTGCAGTTTTCCATATGCAATTATGCTTCCTGAGAAAGATATTGCACCAATAATACCCCCTATTATTGCTAAAATTTCCACACTAATTGCTAAATCATGAACTTTAAACATCTCAACAGCAGCTATAGCTGCAGCTGCCCCTCCGCCCATACCATTATAGAGTGCAATCATTTGTGGCATATCTGTCATCGCAACCTTTTTTGCTGTTATCCAAGCAGCTCCACCTCCAAAAACAATGGCAAAAATGATTAAGCCTATGTTTCCTATTCCTGGGGTGAAGAAAGTGGCTATTGTTGCTAATAGCATCCCTAGACCTGCCCACACAATTCCTAGTCTTGCTGTTGTAGGTGAACTCATTCTCTTTAGGCCAAGAATAAAAACAATAGCAGCAACTAAATAACAGGCTTGTATTATAATTTCACTATTCAACATCTTTTTTGCTCGATTTAAACATTTCCAACATTCTTTCTGTTGCTACATAACCACCTAAAGCATTGCCAGCAGCTAAAAACACTCCTACAAAACCAATGCTTTTCTCTAAGCTTGTTTCAGCAAACCCTAAGGCAATCATTGCCCCCACAAGCACAATGCCATGAATGAAGTTTGAGCCAGACATCATGGGCGTATGAAGTATAACTGGCACTTTGGAGATCACTTCATACCCTGTGAATGCTGCTAATATAAAAATATAAATTGCTATAAATGTTTCCATTGTTTCTTATTTGTATTAGTTATTATTAAAAACAATATTGCCTTTTTTAGTAAGATTAGATTGTGAAAAAATTTCGTCATCCCAGTCTATTTTTAACTCGCCTTCTCCTAATGCTGGAGTAATAAAGTTTGCTAAATTTCTAGCGTATAATTCACTGGCATGTTTGGGCATAGTTGCGGCTAAGTTTGTTGGACCTAAAATAATTACACCATTATGGTTAACCAGTTCATCTGGTTTTGTTAGTTCACAATTACCACCCGACATTGCCCCAAGGTCTATAATCACTGATCCTGGTTGCATTGCTTCAACTGACTTTTGGTCAATTAATCTAGGTGCCGGTTTGCCAGGCACTGCTGCTGTTGTAATCACGACATCTGATTCAGAAATAGTTTTTGATAATGTTTCTTTTTGAAGGGTTAGTTCTTCTTGATTCAGTTCTCTTGCATAACCACCTTCTCCTTCAGCTGAGACGCCTGTATCTAAGAATTTTGCACCTAAAGATTCGATTTGTTCTTTTGAGCTCGCTCTGACATCAAAGGCTAAAACTCTTGACCCCAGCCGTTTAGCTGTTGCTATTGCTTGAAGTCCAGCAACCCCTGCCCCCATAATTAGTGTTTGTGCAGGCCTTACTGTTCCAGCTGCTGTTGTTAACATAGGAAAAAATTTATTCATTTTATTTGCTGCAAGCAATACCGATTTATATCCAGCTATGGAAGCTTGTGATGACAATGCATCCATTGATTGGGCTCTTGATATTCTTGGAATAAGCTCCATGGAAAATACTGCTAACTGCTTCTCAGCCATTATTTTTATCAACGCTTCGTTATTAAAGGGATCCATGAAACTGACCACTACAGCTTCTTTTCGTAGTAGCTGAACCTCTTCTTTTGTTGGCGGATTAACCTTGAGCAATATATTGCAATGAGATAGGACCTCTTGAGGAGTGTCCACTATTGATGTGTAGTCTGATTTAAATGATCCATCTAGGTAGCCTGCTTTTTCTCCAGCACCTGTTTGTATATAAAAGGTGGCACCTATTTTTGATAGTTTTTCACATATCTCAGGAACTATAGCTACTCTAGCTTCTCCTATTTTTGTCTCTTGTATAATGCCAATATTGATTGTCATGTGAGCCTATAATTTTTTCGAAATCATTAAAAAATTCATAATCACTATCTAGGTGCGAAATGCTAACACGATTCAAGAAAAAACCAAGTAAAAAAAGAAGTATCTTTAATATTTTAATCTTAAGAAAATTGTTTAATACTATGGGTATAAATAATAATGAATTCATATATGGTTAATTTTCATCAATCCTTAAGAATAGATACCACTGGATTACCTTTGGAGTGGATTAACTATAAAGATGCAGCCAAGCTTTATGCAGTTGAGCAGGTGGTTTATACGCTTGGCAACGAACTCTATACAATTAATGGAGGAGTTAATGCTGTTTCTGGAAAAAGAAGTCGCATTACTGTGAATTCAATTATTGCAACAGAGGGCAGAACAAAACACTTTCAAGATAAAATGAGGGAATACATTCCTCCATTAAATAACCAAACTTTATTTAAAAGAGATGCCCATCTATGTATGTACTGTGGCATAAGCTATGGTAGAAGAGAGTTAACAAGAGACCATATCACACCTGTTAGCCAAGGCGGAAAAGACCATTGGAATAATGTGGTGAGTGCTTGTAAACGTTGCAATCATCATAAAGGAGGTAGAACACCAGAGCAGGCGGGCATAAAGTTATTGGCTATTCCATTTGTGCCTAATTATGCCGAGTATATTTACTTACAAGGAAGGAACATTCTTGCTGATCAAATGAAATTTCTGTTAGGCTATATCCCAAAAAACAGCCCGTTACATCGAAGAATCAAGTTAGAGCGCACAGCTTAAAAAAATTTAATTGTGAGATATTTAAATGAAAGATGAAACTATAGAGTCTATTCTTAAAGAAAATAGAAGTTTTGCCCCCACAAAGAATTTTGTCGATGAAGCTAAACTAAAAGAATCTGATTTTAAAAATCTGAGAAAAAAAGCTGAAGAAAATTATGAAGAATATTGGGCAGATCTAGCAAGGAACAATATACATTGGTTTAAAGATTTTTCAGAAACGTTGGATTCATCAAATGCTCCTAACTATCAATGGTTTAGTGATGGAGAGCTCAACGTTTCTTACAATTGTCTGGATGTGCATGCGAGCACTATGCCTAATAAAAAAGCAATTATTTTTGAAAGTGAAGATGGAGAGGTGCAAACATTCACATATAAAGAGTTAATGGAAGCAGTTTGTGTTTTTTCTAATGGGTTGATTAAACTGGGTATTCAGCCCATGGACCGAGTAATCATATATATGCCAATGGTACCAGAGGCCATTATTGCAATGCAGGCTTGTGCAAGAATTGGGGCGGTTCACTCAGTGGTATTTGGAGGTTTTTCTGCTAATGCGTTGAGGGATAGGATTAATGATGCTGCTGCTAAAATAGTTATTACAGCGGATGGTGCTTACAGAGGCGGTAAAATTATTCCGTTAAAGGAATCAACGGATGTTGCTTTGGAGCAAGACTGTGAATGCATAGAACATGTTGTTGTATTAAAAAGGACCAATGCAAGCATACCAATGAAAGAAGAGAGGGATGTTTGGTGGGAGAGATTGATTCAAGGAGAAGACAAACACTGCGATGCTGTTTCCCTGCCTTCCGAGCACCCCTTATTTATATTGTACACCTCAGGTTCTACAGGAAAACCTAAGGGCATACAGCATTCTTCTGGTGGGTATATTTTGCATGCAAAATTAACAAATCAATGGGTGTTTGACCTCAAGGAGAATGATATTTTTTGGTGTACTGCAGATGTTGGTTGGATTACAGGACATAGCTATGTTGCTTATGGACCATTGGCTGCAGGGGCAACTGTTATGATGTATGAGGGAGCGCCTACATACCCACATGGGGGTCGTTTTTGGGAGATATGCCAAAAACATCAAGTAACAATATTTTATACGGCACCTACAGCCATCAGGGCGTTAATGAAGTTGGGGAATGAATTACCAAACTCCTACGATTTGTCATCCATAAGATTATTAGGAACAGTTGGAGAACCAATTAATCCTGAGGCATGGATTTGGTATCATAAAACGATTGGCAAAAAAAACTGCCCCATTGTTGATACTTGGTGGCAAACAGAAACTGGAGGGATAATGATTAGCCCGCTCCCTTCTGAAACTGCCACTAAGCCAGGCTCTTGTACAATTCCATTACCTGGTATTTTTACTGATATAGTTGATGAATCTGGCAACCCAGTCACTGAGGCATATCAAGGTGGGTATCTGGTTATTAGAAGACCTTGGCCTTCAATGCTAAGAACAATTTGGGGTGATAATGATAGGTATATAGAAACCTACTGGGATAAATTTAATAATGATTTCTATGTTGCAGGGGATAGTGCTCATAGGGACAAAGATGGATATTTTTGGATTCTAGGAAGAGTTGATGACGTATTAAATGTATCAGGCCATCGATTGGGAACTATGGAAGTAGAGTCTGCATTGGTTGCTCATCCTGAGATAGCGGAAGCAGCAGTTGTAGGCAAGCCCCATGAAATTAAAGGAGAGGGAATTTTTGCTTATGTGGTTCCAAAAGGCAAGCGACCATTAGGCGATGATGCAGAACAAATGACAACCATGTTAAAGGGTTGGGTCTCCGAGCAAGTAGGACCCATTGCAAAACCTGATGAAATCAGATATTCAGATAACTTACCAAAAACTCGATCAGGAAAAATTATGAGGCGATTACTCAGATCTATAGCAAGGGATGAGGCAATTACTCAAGATATTTCAACTCTGGAAGATGAAAGTATTATCGAGCAATTACAAGGCAAAGATTAAGGAAGTTTCTCATTGCTAATCACCAGCTTTCTAAAAACAA
>JABHDX010000019.1 GCA_018672815.1 Gammaproteobacteria bacterium
AAATCTAGTAGAGGAAACTCCAGTAGAGGAAACTCCAGTAGAGGAAAATCTAGTAGAGGAAACTCCAGTAGAGGAAGGAAATAAAAAATAATAATTTAATTATATGGTAGATAACAATGGGAATCTCAGCCACTGAAGTAAAAAAACTAAGAGCATTAACAAGTGCAGGAATGATGGATTGCAAGAAAGCTCTTATAGAATCTAATGGAGATTTTGAGAAAGCTAAATTATTCTTAAAAGAAAAAGGTCAGAGTAAAGCAGATAGTAAGTCAGGAAGAACAACTGCACAGGGGTTGGTTTCAATTAAAGTATCTATAGATAAGCAGTTAGCTGTTATCTTAGAAGTAAATTGTGAAACTGATTTTGCTGCAAAAGACCAACAATTTATTGATTTTTCTAACAATATATTAGAACTAATAATTGAAGGAGAAATTGATGATCTGGATAGTTTATTATCGTCATCAATAAAAGACTTTGATACAGTGCAAAATTATAAAACTCACGTTATATCAAAACTTGGAGAAAATATTTCACTAAGACGATTTGATAAAGTATCAATAAAAGGTGTCGTAGGATCTTATATACATGCAGATAAGATTGCTGCTATTGCCTTGTTAGATTCTGATAATGAAATTTTGGCAAAAGATATTGCTATGCATATAGCTGCATCAAATCCAAATTATATTGATCAATCTGAAATTCCTACTGAACTTTTAAAAGAAGAAAGTCGAATTTTAGAACTCCAAGCAAAAGAAGAAGGGAAGCCTCAAGAAATAATTGAAAAAATAGTTCAAGGTAAATTGAATAAAAAGATGAGCCAATTGACGTTATTAGGGCAAGAATTTATAAAAGATCCAGATATTACCATTGAACAATTACTTAAAGACTCAGATTCAAAAGTGGATTCTTTTATAAGGTATGAAGTTGGAGATGGCATTGAACAAGAAGAAGTTAATTTTGCTGATGAAGTTAAGGCTCAAGTTGAGGCTTCACAATGATGTTATGGTTTTTACCAGAGAGATATCAGATTCTGGAGCGTTTCATTGCATAGTAATATAAAAAGAATATTACTGAAGCTTAGTGGAGAAGCACTTCTAGGAAACCAGGCTTTTGGAGTTGACCCCAAAGTTCTTGTTTATTTAGCAAAAGAAATTAGATCCATCACTGAAAAAGGCATTGAACTAGGAATAGTTATTGGTGGTGGTAATATTTTTAGAGGTGAGGGATTAGCGCAATCAGGAATTGATAGAGTCACAGGCGATCAAATGGGTATGCTTGCAACTATAATTAATGCATTAGCCATTCAAGATGCTTTAGAAAGAGAAGGTCAAGTTGCAAGAGTAATGTCAGCATTAAAAGTTAATGAAGTTTGTGAAGATTATATTAGGCGAAAAGCAATTAGACACTTGGAAAAAGGTAGGATTACTATTTTTGCTGCAGGCACAGGAAATCCATATTTTACAACTGATTCAGCTGCTTCATTGAGAGCAGTTGAGATAGAAGCGGATTTATTAATAAAAGCCACAAGAGTGAATGGTGTTTATTCTGAAGACCCTTTGAAAAATGAACAAGCTAAGCATTATAAAAAAATCTCTTATAATGATTTTATAACAATGAATCTTGGTGTTATGGATACAACTTCAATCGTTATGTGTAAAGAGAATAACCTTCCTGTTAGGGTATACGATATGAATATTGAGAATGCATTATCAGATATTATTGATGGCAAAGATATTGGAACTTTAATAGGTCATTAAGTTTTGTTGGAAGAAGTAAATCAGGAAGCTAATGAAAGAATGGAGAAATCTATTAATGCTTTCAAAGCTAATCTCACTAAAGTAAGAACAGGCCGAGCATCACCAGATATACTTGATAGTATTCATCTTGATTATTATGGTAATGAAACACCACTGAAGCAGTTATCCAATATTTCAGTCGAAGATTCTCAGACACTTACAATTTCACCATGGGAAGAAAAATTTATACCAGAGATCGAACAAGCAATTATGAAAGCTAATATAGGATTAAATCCTGTAACAACTGGAAATATTATTAGAATACCACTGCCAGCCCTTACTGAGGAAAGAAGAGTTGAACTCACTAAACAAGTAAAGAGTGAAGGAGAGCAAGCTAAGATATCAATCAGAAATATTAGAAGGGATTCAATACAAGACCTTAAGGACTTTTTAAATGAAAAAATGATTTCTGAAGATGATTATCATAAAGGACAAACAGTAATTCAAAATATTACAGACAATATGATAGAAAATATTGATTCATTAAGCGAGAATAAACAAAAAGAATTAATGACTATTTGATTACTAAAATGTCAAATCAAGATAAAGACCTACCTGCTATAGCAAATTTACCGAAACATATAGGTATTATTATGGATGGTAATGGTCGATGGGCAAAATTAAGAGGTAAAAGAAGAATATTTGGACATGAAGCAGGGGTAATTAAGGCCAAAGAGCTTGTAGAATATTCCGTCAAAATGCAATTAAAAGCTCTCACTCTTTATGCTTTTAGTTCTGAGAATTGGAATAGACCTAAAAAAGAAATTAATGGGTTAATGAGGCTTTTTGAAAGAACAATTGGTAAATATACTAATCTATTAATTGAAAATAATGTTTGTTTTAAGCCTGTTGGTAATCTGCAACTCTTGCCAGAAAAATTAAGAAGAAAGTTAGAGCAGATGGAAGGTATTACATCCGAAAATACAGGACTAAAGCTCAATCTAGCCATTGCTTACGGAGCAAGATACGATATTGTAGAATCTATAAAAAGAATCATTGATAAGCTAGAAAAAAATGAGTTATCAAAAGAGGAAATAAATGAGGATTTAGTCTCAGAATACTTATCTTTTAAAGATGTTCCAGATCTGGATCTAATAATACGTACTTCCGGAGAGACTAGGTTGAGTAATTTTATGTTGTGGGAATCAGCATACAGTGAAATTTTCTTCACAGAAACACTTTGGCCTAGCTTTGAGGAACAAGAATTTATAGAAATTATACAGAGTTTCTCACAATCTGAACGAAGATTTGGTAGTGTTAAAGAACAAATTATTCAAAAAAAAGCTTAATTAATAATTTATGTCAAAACTAAATAAGAGATTTATTTCTGCCATAGTAATGATCTCAATATTTTTATACTTGATATATGATGCATCAATATTAGGTGTAATTTTTGCTGAATTAATTTTTTCTATTGTTTTTTGGGAATATCTAGGTTTTTTTAAAAAAAAGAAAAATAAAATTATCTTCACAATAGTATTTATTTTTCTTAATGTAATATTTCCTCTTTTAATAATTAATTTTATTACTAGACCATCTACTGATTCTATCTTTCCAATTTTTATCTTTTCTATCGCATCATTTATATGGATTTTAATCGGCATCACTATTTTTAGATTTGAAAAGGAGCATTGGAGTGACTTGAAAGTAGCTTGCTTGGGTATTTTGGTTTTAACTCCAGCTATGGATTCTTTGTTTATTATTCTTAGTCAACCAATGTATCCATTGCTAATTATTGGAACAGTATCTATCGCAGATACTGCAGCGTATTTTTTTGGTAAAAAATTTGGTAAAACACTAATAATACCTAAAGTAAGTCCAGGAAAAACAGTTGAAGGTTTTGTAGGCTCATTGATTGTAACTCCATTTGTAACAATGATTTCAGCGATAATATTTAATCTTAATATTTTTCATTTTATATTTTTTGGAATTATGATTGCCTTAATATCATTCTTTGGTGATGTTTTTTTTAGTCTTTTGAAGAGAAATAAAGGAATGAAAGATTCTAGTGATTTGATACCTGGCCACGGAGGTTTCATAGATCTCTTAGACGGAACTATAGCTGTTCTTCCATTTTTTGCTTTATCTGCTTTAATGGTTTTTCTCTTAGGGTTTAATTTTTCTTGGATTACATTTTAGTTTTTTTTCTTTCTTTAATTACTTCAATCTTTATAATTCCTCCATAATCATTAACGATAATTAAGACATGGACATATTATTTTCTATAATTGCATTTATTCTATTAGTTGGAATTCTAGTTGTTATTCATGAAAGTGGACATTATTTTGCTGCTAGACTTTGCAATGTTAAAGTTTTGAAATACTCAGTGGGCTTCGGAAAGATATTCTGGAGTAAAAAACATGGTATTGATCAAACTGAATATTGTATCTCAGCTATTCCACTAGGCGGCTATGTTCAACTTTTAGATGAAAGAAGTGAAGACGTTGATCCTCATGATAAACATAGAGCATTTAATAATCAGTCTGCTACAAAGAGAATCTTTATATTATTTGCTGGACCTTTAGCTAATTTTCTATTCTCAATAATTGCATATATGACTATGTTTTCTATTGGTGTTCCAGGTCAGGCACCAGTTATTGGAGAAGTTGAATTAGACTCTATTGCTTATGAAAACAATATTAGAACAGGCGATAAGATAATTAGCGTTGCTGAAAAAAATGTGACAACTTGGCAGACTTCACTTATCTCTATGATTGGAGAAATATTACAAGATGAGAAGATTGAGTTACTGTTAGTTGATAAGGCTAATAACCAAAAAAAGATTAATCTAGACTTAGCTGGAAGAACTAAGGAGCTCACTGCACCTAATGCTTTGTTTTCTGGTTTGGGTTTTAAGCCTTTTCAGCCTATAGCAAGTCCAATTGTAGTTAATACAAGTCCAAATAGTCCAGCTGAAAAATCAGGTTTGATAAAAGATGATATTATTCTTAAATTAAATAATATTACAGTAAAAAACCCTACAGAATTTAGTGAGATGATTGGCTCTAGACCCAATGAAACTATTGAGCTAGAAATTCAAAGAGGAAATGAGATTTATCGAACTCTTGTAATGCTTGAATCTTCAGAAATGAATCCCCTTAAAGGCTTTATAGGTATATCTATGACGATAGATGAGACACAAATAGAGCAATACCTTGCTGTACAGAAGTATAGTTTTCCCAAGAATTTTACTATGGCATTAGCTGAGACTAATCAAATGATTGTTTTGACATTAAATATGTTTGGGAAAATGATCAGTGGACAAATATCGGGAAAAAACTTAAGCGGTCCTGTAGGCATAGCAAAAGATGCTGGTACTGTAGCGAAAAGAGGATTAATAGCAACACTATCTTTTATGGCTATTATTAGTGTGAGTCTTGGGATACTTAATTTACTACCTTTACCTGTGTTGGATGGAGGACAAATTGTTTTTGTTCTAATAGAAAAAGTTATTAGAAGGCCATTACCAGATAAGATTCAAATGATTTTTCAACAAATTGGTATAGGGGCTTTATTATTCTTAATGGTATTTGCATTGTACAATGACATCATAAGATTATTCGGTTAGTTAAATTCAAAAACCATATTATGAAAACTAAATATTTATTAGCAGAATTAATAATTTTTACTATCTCACTCTTTTGCATCTCTTTTGTAGAAGCTGAAGATAATTTTCTAGTCAAAGACATAAAGATAGAAGGATTACAGAAGATATCTGAAGGCGCTTTACTTAATTATTTGCCAATAAATATAGGAGATAATATTGATGATGTTAGAGTTAAAGAATCCATACGGTCTGTTTATTCCAGTGGCTTTTTTAAAAATATAGAATTCAGAAAAGATTCTTCAGGGGTGTTGATTATTTCCGTACTTGAAAGGCCTTCTATTGGTTCGATAACATTTGAAGGGAATAAAGACATTAAAACTGAAGATTTGGAAGAATCATTGACCAATATTGGTTTTAAAGTAGGAAGAACGTATGACCCATCCGTTCTTGATGAAATAGAAAGATCTCTGATTGACCAATATTTTAGTTTTGGCAAGTACAGCGCAAAAATTGACACTATTATAGAGGACCTGCCAGGCAATACAGTTACTGTAAAAGTTGAAGTCAAAGAAGGAGAGAGAGCTCAGATTAGGCAAATTAATATTGTTGGTAATAATATTTTTAATGATGAAGATTTGCTGGATTTATTAAAATTAAAAATGCCCAACTGGCTTTCTTTTATTAATCAAGATGACAGGTATTCAAGAGAGGATCTTCAAGGTGATCTTGAAGGAATTGAAAGTTTTTATTTAGATCAAGGATATGCAAATTTTCAGATTGAATCAGCTCAAGTAGCTATTTCTCAAGATAAAACAGGTATTTTTGTGACAATTAATATATCTGAAGGAGATGTCTATAAACTATCAGATGTCAAATTAACAGGCGAATTTGTTATACCTAGAGAAGAAATAGAACAACTTGTTTTTGCTAAACCAGGGCAAATATTTTCACAAGGACTTCTAACACAGGCCTCTGAATTAATAAAATATAGATTAGGAGAAGATGGATATTCATTTGCTGAGGTTGAAGCAATCCCTGAGCTTGATCGAGAAGGGAAAGAAGTTAAAGTTGTTTTTTATATTCAGCCAAAAAGTAGAGTTTATGTAAGACGAGTAAGTTTTTCAGGAACACCATCAATCAATGATAATACTCTCAGGCGAGAGATGAGACAATTAGAGGGGGGCTATTATTCTAAAAGCAGTCTGGAGAGATCTAAGGTTAGACTCCAGAGGTTACCATTTATAGAAGAAGTAGATTTTGAAGCAATACCTGTTCCAGGCACAACTGATTTAGTTGATGCAGAATTTACAATTAAAGAGGGCTTACCAGGACAGTTTGGAGGTGGTGTTGGCTATTCTGGATATCAGAAATTAATTATCAACGGAAACTTTGTTCATACTAATTTTTTTGGTACGGGTGATAGGGTTGCTCTTGACTTAAATGCAAGTAAGTATAGAGATTTATATAGTTTTTCTCATACTAAGGCATATACAGGCATAGATGAAATCTCAAGAACTATCTCATTATCCCAATCTTCTTTTAATCAATTCACAGCATCATCGTCAGATTTTTCAACCAAAACTTATTCTTTGAGCCTACAGTATTCCTATCCACTAAGTGAATTCCAAAGAGTTATATTTGGTGGCTCATTACAAAGTTCAGAATTATTGGCCGGTGATTATAGCGCTGATCAAGCAGTACAATGGGTAACAAGTAATGGAAAAAGTGAATGTTTTGATGAAGAAATTTTTGATTTTTGTAAAACAAAATTTAATTCTGCTGAGATCACATTAGGCTGGGTTTATGATTCTAGAAATAGGTATCTTTTTGCGGATAGAGGAATGTCGCAAAGGCTCATCGCTAATGTTGCAGTCCCTGGAAGCGATGTTGAATATTATGGAATTAATTATAGCTATAAACAATATTTTGCAATTCCATTTCCATTTGTTAATTACTTAACCTTAATGACTAAAGCCGATATCGCTTTCAATGATGCGTATGGTGATTCTATTGGAGTACCTCCATATAAAAACTTCTTTGCAGGTGGACCAGATACCATAAGAGGCTTTAAGGAGCATAGGTTAGGACCAAGGGATAATTTTGGAAATCCTTATGGTGGAAATCTTCTTGTCTCATCTCAGTTGGAACTTATTTTGCCAATGCCTCAAGATTGGGCAGCTAGAGCTAGGTTTAGTTTATTCTTTGATATAGGCAATGTTTTTTCAACGAGCGAAATCAAATTTTATGATTACCAAGGCGAGGAAATTAATTATGACTTTGATGCTGGTAAATTGAAAAGATCTTTTGGTATTGCTGCTCAATGGCTAGCTCCAATGGGATTATTTCGATTTAGTTATGCTGTTCCTATGAATTATGATGAATCAACAGGAAATAGATTTGGTGATGAATTAGAGAGATTCCAATTTACAATTGGCGGTGCTTTTTAGACAATGGTTTTATTTAATTAATACAAGGACAAATAAGATGAGATTAAATTATTTATTTACAATAGCTGCAGCTTTATTTTTAGTTCAACCTATACAGGCTCAAGATACTGGGCAAGCTAAAATAGGTGTTGTTGATATGAACAAGCTTATTAATGAATCACCTCAGGCACAAGATATGCAATCTGCAATTGAAGAAGAATTTGCACCGAGGGTTAGAGATATCTCTGCTAAAGAAGCTGCCTTCAATGAAGGACGTGAGAACTTAACTAAAGATAACTTAGCTTTAAGTAATGACGAAAGACAGAATGTTCAACTTCAATTACAAAGAGATCAAAGAGAATTGGAATATTTGGTCAAAAGCATACAAGAAGATCAACAGAATCGTGCTGCAATTGAGTCAAATAAAATACTCGTTGAGATTATTAACGAAGTTAATAAATTTGGAAGAGATAATGGTTATGACCTTATCATTAATGAAGGAAGAATAAGTCAAAATACTATTTTGAATGGAGGTACTCTTTATAAAGGAGCCTCTGTTGATATTACTAATGAAATTGCAAAGGTTTTAGAAAAAAACTTCCAAGATAAAAAATCAGGCGGTTAAAATAATCTGCTTTTTTAGAAATGAGGGTAATGCTCTTTGACAGCTGTTTCATTTAATTTAGAAACATTAGCCTCAAAGTTTGAGTGTCAATATGATGGTGATCCAGAAACATTATTAACTAATGTTTCAACATTAAGTGACGCAAACAAAACATCATTGTCATTTTTTTCTAATCAGAAATATAAGTCTGAATTAAAAAATACTAAAGCTGGAGTTGTTGTTCTCTCTAAAGATGACTATGAACTTTGTCCTTGTTCATGCATCTTTTCTGATAATCCTTATTTAGTTTTTGCAAGAATATCTCAACTTTTTGATATCAGTAAGCAGTTTGAATCAGGTATACATGAAAATGCTTATATTGATAAAAGTGCTTCAATTGGTAAAAATTGCGGTGTTGAGTCAGGTGCTTATATTGGGAAAAATGTAAAATTAGGTAAATCTGTCTATATTGGTGCTAACTCAGTTATTCATGATAATACAACTATTGGGGATTATTCTTGGATTGGACCAGGTGTTAAGATCAATAATAATACTTTGATTGGTTCTAGAGCTATCATTCATTCAGGGGTAGTTATTGGTGCTGATGGATTTGGGTTTTCAGAGAATAATGAATCAAAATGGATTAAGATCCCTCAAATATCAGGAGTAAGCATAGGTAATGATGTTGAGATTGGAGCTAACACAACAATAGATAGAGGGACATTAACAAATACAATAATAAAAGATGGCGTCAAATTAGATAATCAAATCCAAATTGCACACAACGTTATTATTGGTGAAGATACAGCGATTGTTGCTTGTACAGCAATAGCGGGGAGTACAGTAATCGGTAAGAATTGTAAAATTAGTGGTCAGGTTGGTATATCAGGTCATCTTACTATTGCAGATAATACTACGATAACTGCAAGAACAGCTGTTATGAAAAGCATAAAAAAATCAGGTGTATATTCAGGTAATATGTTTCCCCATCAAGAATTTTCTATATGGCAAAAAAATGTAGCACAATTTAGAAAATTATCTCAATTAAAAAAAACTATATCTGATTTAATAAAAAAAGCTGATAACAATGACAATACATAAAACTGCAATTATTTCTGAAAATGCAGAAATTAGTGAAAATGTTTCTATTGGAGCTTATTCAATTATTGGTCCTAATGTCTCAATATCTCAGGGAACAACAATTGATTCTCATGTCGTGATCAAAGGTTCTACCAATATTGGAAAAGATAATCATATTTATTCATTTGTTTCCATAGGTGATGATCCTCAAGATAAAAAATATGATAATGAAGATACGAAAGTTGAAATAGGTGATAGAAATACAATAAGGGAATATACAACTATAAATAAAGGCACCTCACAAGATCTTGGCATCACTCGATTGGGTAATGATAATTGGATTATGGCATATGTGCATATAGCTCATGATTGTCAAATTAGTGATAATACAATATTTGCCAATAATACTACTCTAGGCGGACATGTATCCGTGGGTGATTTTGTAATATTTGGTGGTTTTTCAGGTGCACATCAATTTTGTAAAATAGGAAGCCATAGTTTTTTAGGAATGTATTCAGGGGTTGCAAGAGATTTGCCACCATATGTAATAGTAATGGGACAACCAGCAAAACCAAGGAGTGTTAATATAGAGGGATTGAAAAGAAGAGATTTTTCAGAACAACAAATAAGAAATATAAAAAATGCATACAAATACTTATATAAATCAGATTTAAGATTAGAAGAAGCAGTGGAGAAAATGTCTTTATTGAGTGAAATCTCAGATGAAGTAACGATTATGATTGATTTTCTTAATCAGTCCTCTAGAGGTATTGTTAGGTAGATACTTAATTACTGTGTCTTATTTTGTAATAGTTGCTGGTGAACCATCTGGAGATATCTTAGGATCTGAGCTCATAAAGGCATTAAAAAAAGATTATCCTGAACATAGATTTGAAGGGATTGCTGGTCCTGAAATGATTAAATCTGGCTGTGTTCCTTGGTATCATGTTTCAGATCTTTCTGTGATGGGGATCTTTGGTGTTTTAAGACACTTACCTAGAATATTGGGTATTAGAAAAAAACTCTTAAAAAAAATATCAGAAGATCCACCTGATGCTTTTATTGGCATTGACTATCCAGATTTCAACTTAGGTATTGAAAAAAAACTTAAACAAAAAAATATAAAAACCATACATATGGTTGCTCCTAGTTTTTGGGCATGGCGAGAAGGTCGAATAAGAACTATAAAAAAATCTGTTGACTTATTACTGTGTTTATTTCCTTTTGAGGAAGAATTATTGAAAAAGCATAGTGTTAACACTAAATTTATTGGTCATCCTCTTGCTCATTCAATTGCAGAAGAAAATGATATGTTGAAAGCTAGGAGGGATTTAGGAATTGATGCAAAAACACTTATTACTATAATGCCTGGAAGTAGAAAAGCAGAAATCAATCAACATCTGGATACTCTATATGAAGCAGCAGAATTAATAGATCAACAATCTAATAAAAATAATTTTGGAAAAATACAATTTATAGTACCTACTCTTTTTAGCGAAATTGAAGAGAAATTAAAATTCACTAAGCCTAAATTATTTGAGAAGTTTAATTTTATTCAAGATTCAACAAAAGCTATTTCAGCGTCGGATTTAGTCATTACTAAATCTGGGACTTCTACGCTTCAGGCTGCATTGCATAAAAAACCAATGGTGGTTGTCTATAAAATGTCAAATGCAACATACTACTTTCTCAAGATATTCAATTTAGTTAAAATAAAATACGCTGCATTGCCTAACATCTTATTTGATGAAGAAATTATACCAGAGTTAATTCAGGGTAATTTTACAGCAAAGAATGTACACCAAGAGTCCATCAATTGGCTCTCGAATCATGAAAGAAAAAGTAAATTGACCAAAAAATTTGAAAATATGCATAAAGAATTAGCATCAAAATCAATCAGCCAGAGTGTTTCAGTTATTATAGAATTGATTGGACCGATTAAAAATACACAATAAAATGATATGCAATATCTTGCTGGCGTTGATGAGGTAGGAAGAGGCTGTTTAGCTGGACCAGTCATCTCTTCTGCTGTTATCTTGGACCAAGATAATCCTATTATTGGCCTCAGAGACTCTAAATTGTTAAGTAAAAAGAGAAGAGATGAGTTATTTACTATCATTAGATCTAAATCTATAGATTGCACCA
Source organism: Gammaproteobacteria bacterium (assembly GCA_018672815.1). The sequence continues at coordinate 11,599 of JABHDX010000019.1, forward strand.
TTGGTTCAGCTTCACATACGGATATAGATAGAATTAATATTCTTAATGCAACAATGCTTTCAATGAAAAGAGCAATTGAAAAGCTAAAAAATAAGAATATAAAAGTCTATATAGATGGGAATCAATGTCCAGAAATTAATAATAAACTACAAATAAAAATGGAATCTAAAATAGGTGGAGATAAACTATTTCCTTGTATATCTGCAGCATCAATTATTGCCAAAGTGACACGAGATCGTTATATGATAAAAATGCATCTCATATACCCCGATTATGGATTTGATAGGAACAAAGGATATCCAACAAAAGAACATTTAGATGCTATTCTTATACATGGGCCTACACCTATTCATCGATTGACTTTTAAACCTGAATTATATGACTGAAAAAAACATAAAAAATCCTACTTTTATCCATTTGGATGTTAATTCTGAATACTCAATAGGAAAAAGTGTAGTAAGGATAGATGAATTACTTGATGAATGTATCAATGAAGGAATTCCTGCAGTTGGTATTGCAGATCATGGCAATTTATTTTCTGCTTATAAGATTTATAAAAGAGCAATTAAAAAAGGAATTAAGCCCATCATAGGCGTTACTTTATCTGTTCAGTCTGAAACTAGTAAATCTGATTATAAGTTAATTTTGTTATGCAAGGATAAGTTGGGATATGAAAACTTATCCCACTTGATAACCAGATCTTATGTTGAGGGCTATCATTTAGGTGAAGCCAAAATCAAGATGAAATGGATTAATAATAAAAATGCAGAAGGCTTGGTGGCTATTTCTGCTTATCATGAAGGTATAATTCAAAGTTTAATGCTTTCAAATAAGGAGAGTGAAGTTGAAAAACAGATCAACTTCTTAAAAAATAATTTTGGTGAAAACTTTTTTATTGGAGTTACTAAGATTAATAGAGAAAGGGAGTCAGAGCTTCTTAATAAGAGTGTCGCATTATCCTCAAAATATGATATTCCTTTGATTGCTATGAACAATCCAAAATTTCTAAAAGAAGAAGAATTTATTACTTTGGATGCAAGAGTTTGTATTGACCAAGCTACAGTGATGGATGATAGAAATCGAGAGGTTAAATATACAAATCAACAATTTTTTAAGAATTATGATCAAATGCACTCTCTATTTTCTGAAATTCCTGAAGCAATATCGAATGCCAATGAAGTTGCTAAAATGTGTAATTTTGGTTTTGAAAATATAGATCATATTCTTCCTCATTTTGATACACCGGAAAAATATACAATAGAAGAGTTTTTGAGTGAAGAGGCTACAAAAGGACTTTCGAAACTAAAAAATATTCCTGATGACAAGAAAGAATTATACAAAACCAGACTTGACAGTGAACTGAAAATTATTCATAGCACTGGGTTTTCTGGTTATTTTTTGATTGTTTCTGACTTTGTGAGGTGGTCTAGAGCAAATAACATACCTGTCGGTCCCGGAAGAGGGTCTGGACCCGGTTCATTAGTAGCCTACTGTTTAGATATTAGTGACATTGACCCGATGAAGTATGATCTTATCTTTGAAAGATTTCTCAATCCTGAACGAGTATCTATGCCTGATTTTGATATTGACTTTTGTGTTAATGGAAGAGACTCAGTAATTCAATAC
>JABHDX010000139.1 GCA_018672815.1 Gammaproteobacteria bacterium
CTCTACATGCCCACGCAAGGAAGTTTAACTTACAATAAACTGCCCATTGAACAAATCAATAAAAATATATATAGAAAAAAACTAGCAGTAGTGCTTCAGGATTTTCAACTCTTTTCTGGAAGCATCAAAGACAATATAGTCATGGGAAGAGAATGGATTGAAGAAAGTGAAATAGAAATAGCATTAGAGTCAAGTGGCACTAAAAGTTTTCTTCATATGATCCCTGGAGGTATCGAATCTAAACTCTCAGATAGGGGGCAGTCCTTATCAACAGGTCAAAGACAATCTATAGCACTAGCTAGAGCCTTGGTAGGAAGACCTGAAATATTGGTACTGGATGAATCAACATCCTCCCTTGATTTAAATGCTGAAAAAGATTTTCTGAATACTCTTGATATAGATATGTTTAAAACATTAATTCTTGTTACACATAGATTGCCTATGCTAGATCTAGTAAACCGTATTATTGTTCTAGCTGATGGTAAAATTGCAATGGATGGCGATAAAGAAGATATATTGAATCAACTGAGATCTTAAAAAGATGATAGAAAAAAAACAGGTTCGTAAAGCAAACATCATTCTATATTCAATTGTTCTTTTTTGGGCGATTATGATTTTGTGGTCATATTATGCAACTTTAGAGGAAGTAACTAGAGGTCAAGGTAGAGTTATGGCTTCTTCAAAAATACAAATTATTCAAAATCTAGAAGGTGGAATTATAAAAGAGATATTAACTAAAACAGGTTCTACTGTAGCTATAGGTGAACCTTTAATATTACTCGATAAAACAAAATTTGAATCTGAATTATCAGCTCAAAAAAAACAAAAAATAGCAGCTGAAAAACACTTAACACTTTTAAATGAAGAACTTGAAATATTAAATCCACTGGTTGATAAAGGAGTTGAATCAAGAATGGAGTTAATAAGATTATTACAAAGAATATCGGATGCAGAAACAGAATTAATGATAACAGAAGAAAGCCTACCAATTCTAAAAGATAGACTAAAAAGAACCACTGTGGTGGCTCCAGTTGAAGGAATTGTAAACAGATTACTAGTTAATACAAACGGTGGAGTTATTCAACCTGGCGAATCATTAATTGAGATTGTACCAATAGATGATGACCTAATTGTAGAAGTTGAAATTAGCCCAAAAGATATTGCTTATGTTCTTCCAGGACAAGAAGCCATAATTAAATTAACAGCCTTTGACTTTAATAAATTTGGTTCACTTAAAGGCAAAGTAACAAATGTTGGTGCCGACTCTATTCAAAAACAAGATGGAAGCATTTGGTATATTTGCGAGGTTGCTGTTAATAGTGATGATCTAACATCAATAGGCAAAAATATACAGATACTCCCTGGTATGGTAGCCCAAGCAGATATAGTAAGTGGAGAAAAAACTGTTTTAGAGTATTTAATTCAACCAGTTACTAAAATAGCTAATGAGGCTTTTAGGGAAAGATAAATTAGATATAACTGTTGATTTTTATGGCGCGCCCGAGAGGACTCGAACCTCTAACCCTCAGCTTAGAAGGCTGATGCTCTATCCAGTTGAGCTACGGGCGCTAATGAATTACTATTTGATGATTATAAAGGTTAAATAATCTTATTCACTAATTTTTTTAAAAACTAAACTGCCAAAAAGATTACTATTTTTGATTTGCTCCTAAATATAGTCCTTAAATATTTTATGACGAATTGGGTTTTAACCTCTTTTCTTTATTAGACTATATAATTGAGGTAACAGTTTTATCCTTGAGATAGTTTGACACAGCTTGATGGCCCGATTCTTGCCCCCAACCAGATTGCTTCCAACCACCAATGGGTAAAGCCGCATCGAACATTAAATGGCTATTCACCCACACGGTACCCGCGTTTATAGAATCTGCTATTCGATGGGTATTGGAAAGTCCTTCTGTCCATATTGATGCTGCTAAACCATAAGGACTATCATTGGCTAACATCAATGCCTGTTCATCATCTTCAAATACTGACACTGTAAGAACTGGCCCAAAAACCTCATCTTTAAATATAACCATATCCTGCTCCACATTCCCAACTATGGTTGGCTCCATATAACAACCAGAAGAACCTAAAATATGACCACCTGAAATTAACTCAGCACCAACGGATACAGCATCGTCAACATATTTTTTGACAGATTCTGCATGACTCTTAGCCACCAAAGGTCCCATTTGTGTCTTAGGATCAAGGCCATGGCCCATAACCATCTCACGACCATATTTTGCGACTCCTTCAACCAGTTGATCAGAAATACTTTTGTGTACAATCAGTCGTGATCCTGCAACACAAACTTGGCCGCCATTAAAAAAAATTGCATTAGCAACTCCAGGAATGGTCAAATCAAGGTCTGCATCTGGCATCACTATCTGAGGAGATTTGCCACCAAGTTCCACCTGAACTTTTTTAAGGTTGGATTCTCCTGCTGATTTAATCACTCTGCGGCCAATCTCGGTCGATCCAGTAAACGAAACCTTATCCACATCAG
>JABHDX010000140.1 GCA_018672815.1 Gammaproteobacteria bacterium
GCTAGAGACAAATACCCACTTAATGGTTCGAAAACATGCTGCCATGGCCTTGTAGAATTTGGGTTTCTTATCTTCACCGACTGATTAATAGACCATGATCTTATGCAATCAGGAACGATCCTGTCTTTAGCCCAATCACCACCTCCAATTACATTTCCAGCTCTTGCAATTCCCAGAGTTATGTTATCTGTTTTATTTTTAATAAATGACTCAAAATATGTTTTGATCACAAGTTCTGCCATACCTTTTGATGCGCTATATGGATCTTTTCCACCTAACCTATCAGTCTCCTTATAACCCCATACCCATTCAACATTATCATATGCTTTGTCGCTCGTAATCATTACAACCGTAACTTTTTTATCTACACTTATAAGAGCTTGTAAAATATTTGCTGTCCCCATTGCATTTATTTCAAAAGTTTTCAGTGGTTGATCATAAGATTCTCTTACTAAAGATTGAGCGGCCAAATGAAAAACAAAATCTGGATTGGCTGAATTAACAATGTTGGATACTAAATCATAATTTCTAATATCTACTCGATTGTCTTCAATAATTTTTGAAATATTATTTACTTCAAAGTTTGAAGGTGTGGTGGGTACATCATCCGATAATCCGATGACTTTAGCTCCCAATCTCACTAACCAGAGAGTGAGCCAACTGCCTTTAAAGCCTGTATGGCCAGTCACTAAGACTCTTTTATCTTTAAATACTTTCTCTAAGTTTTCCATCTTCATTCATCTAAATTAAAATTTTAAAAATTCATTAAAAGTTTCACTTTCCAGTGGAACTAAATAACTAGATGCATTTAATATTGAATTATTCATAGAATAATTCAAGGCATCATCAATACAATTAGGAGTGTAGCAGAGTCTCCAGTAATTTGGATCAACAATGTTTCCAATTGGGTTTGCTGTAATACCTCGTCTATTAGCAATAATAGCCACATATACTTCGCATAAAATTGCCTCAATCGCTGCACTCGAAGTCATTGTTATAAATAAAGTGGACTCATCCATAAGTTTTGTTAATTTTTTTTCTGTGAAAATAAGTCTACTGTCCCTTGCTTGTGGTACTTCATCAAGCAACTCTTGTTTTATGACTGTAGGATGCTTTTTTACTAAAATTCTGTATGCATCATTAAATTTAGCACTTAGTACAAGATCCAGAACTTGTCTAGCTTCTCTATGCAGCATGGGTAATGCAACTAAAATTATTTTTTTTGTTCCAGATTTTATTTGTTTATGATTGATAGCCTCCATATACCTAAAAGCTGGTGCTAAAGAAATATTGAAATCACTACAGTATTTCTTTCTATTCTCTAGGAGTTGATTGCTTATAACTAATATTTCATCTGGCAATAGACCATTATCCCTTTCATAAATAGTTGGAGTTAAGCTTGAGTAAACATCTGATACCACAAATCCTTGATATCCTTTTACTTTAGTCAAGGGAAAATATTGTTTCATACCTATATTTAGTGCTCTATCTATTGTTTGATTCTCATGCCAATCTATAAGTAAATCAATTTCGATGCCTGTATCTCGTAATCGTCTAAAAAACCGATAGTAGAGAATAGATGAAACGAGCGAGTGTGAGAATATCTCATCCCTTACTTCATCATAAATTAGAGATGAGATATCTATATTTCTCCATTTAGGATACTTTCTTATTTTTCTAGGAATAACTATTGACTGATAGATGGCTATAAAATAGTCCTTAAGTACTAAATAATTCTCTTTAATAAGAATTTGCGAATCTGTTAAGTTAATTTTTCTTAAAATATGGTACCAATCAATTGGATGCTTGATGCCATTCAATACCGAAAGGAACCATATATTTTTTTTAATATCATCGGAACAATGATCAAAAAATCCAGGATAATTTCTATCTATCATATTGAGATTTTTATCAAAACTACTTAAGAAAAGAAAATTCTCTATGGCAATGATCTTACCCTCTGGTTGTTTCTTTGTTGGTATGAGTTTTGCCCATAACCATTCATTGAAACATAGATAAATTGTTACTATTAAGTTGTATAAAGGAATCAAGTATTTCAATTTTCCATTTGAAACTACTGTAATTAAACACTCATAATCATTTTTTAAAAATAACAACATAATGACTTGCTTCATGTATAAATCATCTACTTTTACTTCATCAATGTATTGATTACGGTCAATTAAATCTTGCAATAATGCTAATTTACATATTCTTTCATGAAGCTTTGAAGCAAAAGTATTTCTGCATGAGGTCTCGAGAAGCCAATCAATATGTTTCAACTCATTGAGTTCTCCCAATGCACCAATATACTCATCATACTCACCCCTAACTAATGGTTCTATCTCATTCATTCTTTTGGTTTGACTTATACTTAATTTTCCGTCGGATGTTAAATCAAGTATCACTATGTTTTCTCGCTACGATCTCGGATTATTAAGTTATTGATAATTGCACTTGTCTCTATATTGGCCTGAAGATAAGTATTAATCTCACTTGATCTATGTATAGCTCTTTGTTTTAAGTCATCCATTAATTCTCTATTTGATAATAATTTATTGATTGAATCTATTAATTCTGTTGATGAATATGGACTAAAATATAGAGCGCCATCATCACAAGTTTCCGGCATTGCAGTGGTATTGGCTGCAACTATAGGGGCACCACAACTCATTGCTTCTATTAATGTGTAGGCAAAATTTTCAAACGGTGAAGTAAAAATAAGAATTTCACATCCTGAATATAAATCTCTCAACTCTTCTTTTGAGACTCCACCTAAAAATATTACTTTATTTGTTATGGATAATTCCTGAGCTAAATCAATCAGTTTCCTATGGTAAGATTCTGTATGAAACTTACCAGCTATTAATATATTCAAATCAGTATTTTCAATTTTACTAAAAGCATATAAAAGTACTTCGATATTCTTATAGGGATAAAGATGGGATACAGAAAGGAGGAATTTCTTACCCTTGCTTTTTTCTCTTCCATTACTTATTTTATTTTTATTAGGATAAAAATAATCGTCTCTACCTAGATATATAACCGATGCTTTCTTAGAACTAAAAAAATAGTTGTTTATAAATAAGTTCTTTGTGTATTCAGATTCAAAAATAACATGTGTGGACGTTAACGCAGAGAAGATCATTATATATTTATTAAATACTAGATTTAGCTTCTCATTGATGGAAAAACCCCTATAGAAGTCTTTTTCAAATGGGCCAACAGTTCCTATCCACTGAATTTTTTTAGTCAATGTCAAGATAGGTGAAAAGTTACCAGGACAAAATAATAATGAAACATTATCAAGTAATAGTCTGCATGGAAGAAACACCTGAGTCCAAATAATTCTAATAAGTTTTGTTAATGAGGCTACCCTACTTATCTTGAAAACTAGACTTTTGTTTTCAAAATTTTTAAACAATTCATAATTATCTTTAGTGCAGTAAACAATACATTTATCTACTTTATATTCTGTAATATTTTTGAAGATATTTTCTATCTGAGAAAATGAACCACCATATGGATTGTATGTTAAATCTATAGCTAAAATAATCATTTTTTTAAAGAAAGTTGAGAACTTATTTCATTAATTTTTTGCAAAAATTATACCTGTTCCATCTCACTTATTACTTTATCAATCTCTTTTTGCTCTAGTCCATACCATATTGGCAAGCAGATATGTTTACTGCATATATCTTCAGGATCATTTCCTAAACTGTAATCATAAACTGGAGAAGTTTTAGTATTTAATTGGTCAAAATTGAAAGCTTGGTCATCAAATAAAATAAATTTGTATAAATTGGATCTCTGACCATCAGCAGTGGGGTCAAAGAAATGAATACCTAGTCTATTGCAAGCTTCAATATATTGGTTTGCAATAAGATATTTATTTTCAATAATATCATCTAAATACTGAAGCACAGAGTATGTTAATAATGCATTAATCTCAGACATTCTATTATTGATTCCAAAATTTTGTGTTTGTTGAAACCTATCATAGATTGAGTATCTCTGTATCTGATCGCCAAACTCTTCATCTTGCATTATAACAATACCTCCCTCACCAACTGGTATTGCTTTTGTAGCATATAAAGAATAGACTCCAGCTACGCCATAAGTCCCGGTATGTCTCCCATCAAGAGTTGCTCCTAAACTATGGGCGCAGTCTTCAACAAGTGCTATATTGTTTTGATGGCAGTAATTAGCAATCTCTTTTATTTCTGGGTTTGCCCAACCGCCTATATGTGTTAGTAAAAATATACTCTTCTCTGGTGAATCTAGATTATCTACAAACCTCTGAACTGACTTAAGAGAAGGCATCAATGTTTTTAACTCACAATCAACAAAACCTGCCAAATTTAGACCTGAGGAAATCGCAAGCGTTTTCATTCCATACATAGTGTTACTTTGTAAAAAAATATCATCATAGCCATGACCATATTTCAAAGCATGTAAAACTGAAAGAAGACCGGTTCCATTTGAAGAAGTTGCTAACGCACTTTTTGAGTCTGTATACTCAACAATATATTTTTGTACTTCTTGATTCCAACTTCCCTCTGCAAGAGCGCCACTCTCAAAGACTTTATCCTGATTATCCTTGAAGAAGTCTATTGCACCAATTGGCAATTTTATCATTCCCATTTTTTATCCTTTTTTAATACTTTTATTGACTACATCAACCCATGAAGTCGTATCAATATATTCTGACTTATCAACACTTCTTTGAATTCTATATTGAACTTTAGGGTTTTTCTTGTAAATTCTTCTATAGAACTCAGGTGCTA
>JABHDX010000141.1 GCA_018672815.1 Gammaproteobacteria bacterium
GCTTGTTGCTCTAACTCAACTTCATCTCGTTCCAAGGTTAATAAATATGGATTTCCATCAGGATTTGATCCTGTTGGCAGTATTTGAAGTGTTACATTAGTATTCTTTGGACCTCTAATCAGTTTAACAACTTCATCCAGCTCCCAACCTATAACATCAACCAGATCATTACTCTCATTGTCCAAAACACCTATAATCTTGTCTAAAGGTTTTAATTCACCATTTTTAAAAGCAGGACTTCCAGGGATTATGCTCTGAATTTGAACATAGTCATCACTCAATTCCAATTTTGCTCCTATTCCTTGATACGATAATGTTGTTTGAATTTCATATTCTTCTGCTCGATTTGGATTAAGATAATTCGAATGTGGATCTAGAAAATGAACATAGGAGTTTAAAAATATATCAATTACATCATTGCTATCATAGTTATTGATCCGACTCAGAAACTTTTGGTAACGTTTGTTTAATGTCTTTTTAGCTGTGTTTATTTCTTGACCGGCTAATAGAATAGACAACAAGTCATTTTTCGATTTCTTTTCCCAAGATGTATCCAATATTGAGACATCTTTTTGCCACTTTACATTTTCTCTACTAAAATCATATTCATCATCAACTAAGAAACTATTGGTTGAATTTATGATCTTTATAGAATATTCAATTCGCTGTTGCACTCTGAGTCTGTATATTCTAAAAATATCAAATATCGGTTCAAGATTTCCATTTTTCAAAGCATCATCAATTTTATAACGATACCTTTGAAAATAATTAATATCTGATTGAGTGAAATATATTTTTTGTGAATCCAATGTATTTAAATAGTTTTTAAGAATTAAATGAGAGGATTCATTGCTGATTTTCTTTTTTGAAAAGTGTCCCTGCTCAGAAATTGCTGCAACTAATCTTAATAGATGACTGTGTTCAGGATTATACTTTAATAATGAAGGCACATGATCTGGTAAATCATTAGATAAAGTGATTGGAATAAAGAACGCCAACAGCAGTAGGGTAATTAATTTAAAATTATTAACCATTCAGATGGTGAAACATTGATTTAAGTTATCTTTTGTTTTGAGCATTTTATAATATTTTTTACTCAACTAAAGAAAGCAAGTATTTGATTTGATAGACCTTCACAAGCATTGGATTGTGTTCTTGCTAAAATAGGTATCGGTATAACGATAGCTGGAATTACAGATGTCCCTGTAACACTAGCTGAAACATTTCCTACGACTATTGCTTCGTTCAAATCCCAAACTGAAGCAGAATATGATGAAGTGTCATCCCACCAAGCAAAACCAAAGCAACCTCCACCTCCTGGTCCAGCTGCACAAGACAGCGCTCCAGAACTAGAATTAGTTGTTGTTTCTCCTGTGATGTTAATAATGTATTTGATTTTTAGGTTTTCAAGTTTATTTTTAATAACCTGTTTTTTTAAAAACTTGGGCAACTGCTCTGCATTTTGAGGTGCTGTACTGGGTTCAAACCATGGATAAAAATCATCTTTAAATTGATTTGTTGGTATTAGATTAAATTTATTTTGTTTTCTTTTTAGGTTTTTATTTAAGCAATTCATAAAATCAATCTCAGTTTTATTACCCGTGTGGTAACTGTCAGAAAGAATTACAATAGACTGACCTTCAATTAACTCAAAAGGTAGATTTACTTCTTCATCAACTCTTGTAGTCGAACAAGAAGTAATTAGAGTCATTAGCAATAATGAGGATAATGTAATATTTCTTTGCATTATTTAATTGCGCTGACTATTGACTCCATTTCTTCTTCCATTTTAATTGTTAAATTTGCTCCAGTATCTCGAAGTGCTAAATCGATAGCATTAACCAGAGCTTGATTTTGATTCAATGACGCTGTTTCTTGTTCCCCATAACCTGTAATATTCCATTTTTCAGAATATTCACGTTCTGTATTTGTTAACAGAATATCGTATTTCAACCAGACTGAATATTTATCATTTGATGCTAAAGATGGTGTCAAGAATTCAAACTTATCCAATTTAATATTTATTACAATATAGTTAGCATCGTTTAAAGGTTCGCTGTTAGATTCCATCTGGATTGAATTGTTAAAAAAACCATTTAATATTTTATCAAAAAGCTTTTTATGCGAGTCATTGAATTCTATCTCCCAAGGCGATTCATTTTTTTCAATATTGGTACTTTTAAACTGATAGTTAATAATATTCTCATCATAGTTCACTAGAACTCTAATATTATCCACTTGATTAACTAAGGGTGACGGTATATTGGTACTGATTATGAGTGACTGAGAACAGCCATAAATAAGTACAATTAATAACAAAGAGGCTATACGGTTTGATAGTTTCATTATTATTTCATTTAACC
>JABHDX010000142.1 GCA_018672815.1 Gammaproteobacteria bacterium
AAAAAGACTCAAAGAAGTTATGATATATAAAGGTCCATAATCTTCCCAAGTGTAACCAAAAATACTCATGTCTAAAAGTGTTGCAACAATATATAGAATACAACTAAAGAGAAAAAAATACCAATATTCTGATCCTCTTGCTCTTCCAGAAAAATCAAAATATTTTCTAAAACAAGTTCCAACTGCCTTATTAAAACCTAAGGGAGTTTGAGGCACATATAATTCTCCATCTTGGATTTCTGATTTAGTGGGGGTAATTTGTTTTTCTGTCTCTCGAGATAGATTTTCATTACAGAAGCGGCACTTAATTGCTTCATCTTGAATTTCTTCAGCACAGTATGGACATTTTTTCATAGTAGAGTCATTTTTGAACTAGAAGTTAATTCTACTACTGAAGTTCTTCAAAAGTATAGTATTTGACTGAGAACTTGCCTATCTTGACAGGGAAGACCTTATCTCTTATCTAAAAGTCTTAGACGTGTAAAAATCATTGGCATATAATGAAGTTATGTTAATATTTGGATATGGACCTAAATATACTCTTGAAGCAAAGGGACAATTTGTTTGTCCAAAATGTTCCATTAAAAAAGATTACACCGTCAAAAGTTCAAGACAATACTTTAGATTATTTTTTATTCCAATATTCCCTTTCGGAAAGAAAAATGAACCAGTAGTAGAATGTCAAACGTGTAACAGAACTTGGTACACTGAAGTTTTAGAAAACAACAATTATAATTTAGATGGATCCCCTTATAACAAAGATGACTCTTATAATTTAGATGGATCCCCTTATAAAAAAGATACTGAAGTAGAAACTGAAAGTAACAAAACGCACACAATAAAAAATTGTCCAAATTGTCAAACAAAAATAAGATTGGTAAAAGGCAAAGTTGGGACAGTTAAGTGCCCTAATTGTCAAAGAAGAATATATACCTCTACAAAATGAATGGAAAGCAGAGAGCAGATTTTTGATACCTAGATTTGTTAGACACTTTTCGTTTTATTCCGTTGTGATTGATTGATTTTGTTCGTACATGTTATTTTTTTGTCTTGGGTTTAACTTCTTATTCTAATATATTGCACAGACTTGACTCAATAATACTCCAACAATACTTTCTGGAGTTGGATGGATCCATTCAGAAGAAGTATTGTCTACTTCACCATCTCCTCTACCCATGGGTTGTTTAGAGTAAATATATGACAAATATTTAAGTCGGAATAATCCACACTCACCTTGGAAATAAAATCTTGTACTCATATCTCCCCACTCATCTGGTTTCTGTCCATCCGCCATTGCCCAATAATAAACATACCCATTTTCTTCTTTTAAGGAATCTATGTCTATGTAATAAGTATGGTCACCATCACTTTCAATAACTTTCACCCATTCACCATAAGAATTAAAAGAAATCAGAAACGAGAATATAAGTATGAGTATTTTTTTCATATTACTTTGGATTTGGTCCAAATCTATTATCTTCTTTATCACTATCAAAACAAAATAAAACCAAGAGAAATATATTGCCTAACGGTACTACCATTAATAGATACATCCAACCAGATTTATTTGTATCATGTAGTCTTCTTACACCTACTGCAATTTGAGGAATGATATTACCAAGCATCCACAAAATGAAAAATCCACCTTCACTCCCTAACATTTCTTCAATGTTGATAAAAACTATAAAACCAATAATATAAAAAAGATGAAATAACCAAAACTCCTGCCTGGTTGCTCTGCCAGAAAAAACAGCATATTTTTTATAAGGTTGCAAAAATAACATAATATCTCCTTTTTTGAACTAGAAGTTAATTCTACTACTGAAGTTCTTAAACAGTATAGTAATTGACCTTTAAAGTGACACTTGCAAAACTACCCCCCCAGTAACCGGTTAGTATTGAGGACATTCTCGCAAAAACCGTTGATTAATAAACTTGGTCACAAACATAATTTAATATAGACAAAGATGCACTAGAAGAAGGTAAATATCTCCACTTTTCAGGTGGAGTGAAAGAATTAGATTCACCTTTACCCATAGATTTTTTATAGAATGAAAAAGACAAAGTTTTATCCCTCTTTAAATTACAGTCACCTTGGTAATAACTTTGAGAACTCATAGTCCCATTATCATTAGGTACAGGATAATCAACCAGAGACCAAAAGTAAACGGATCCATTATGTTCTTTGATTGAGTCTTTATCTACGTAAAAAACATGACCATCGACAATTTCAGTAATTTTCTCCCACCCACCATAAGAGTTAAATGAAATCAGAAGAGAGAATAGAAGTATGAGTAGTTTTTTCATAACTGAATTATATTTCAATCTGAACCAAGTGTGATTTATTTCTTAGTTTAAATCACATTGAAATCAAAGATTTAAAACCCTTTACCTATGCGTTTGTTAAACAGTTCATTTTGACAACCATTAAAACACACACATTCTCATGTATAACCCAAATAAAGAGATAAGAGACAAGGTTTTCCCTATCAAGATTAG
>JABHDX010000020.1 GCA_018672815.1 Gammaproteobacteria bacterium
GACTTTAATTAATTCTGAAAAAGACAAATTTAGATCTTTCACAAAAACTTTTGTTAATAACTGTTGATAGTTATATATTTTTTCTATATTTCTTTGTCCCTTTGAGGACAGCGAAATTAAAAAAGATTTCTTATGATTCGGATTAGTCTTAGTGATGATTAAATTTCTTTTCTTCATTTGATCAACTGTTGCTTGTACGCTTTGTCTTTTTAAACCCAAATAACCCGCTATTGCAGAAACAGTCATAGGTTGTCTTCTTATAACAGCCAGGATTCTCCAAATAGGTACAGTGATTGAAGAATCATTTGCACATATTTTCTCTGATATCTCTAGCAGAGCGCCATTCATTCTGAAAATATTACCAAGAAATAACTGAAAGTCTGCTAGGAATTCTATGTCTTCATAAAGGTGTCTATCTGAAATATAGGTACTCATTTATTGCTCAGTACTTTTTTATTTATTGCTCAGTACTTTTTTAAAGTAGGTCCAACTGGTTTCATTTTTACGATCATCGTCTGTTGGGGGAGGGTTGTTATAAATTGGATAATTTTCTTTAATTTCTTTTTTGATTGTTTCTGGAAGATCGTTATAGCTTTCCAGTTTTTTTCCAAATGTATGAAAATATACAATGCCATTCCTTCCGCTCATCTTCATCCAGGGAAGCCAATAAGATATCCTTTCCCACCCAATATTTGCTTTAGCAGTATCTTTAGAATCATCCATTAAATTAGATAGGCTTCCGGTTGTATTGAACATCTCTGTTGCATGATAAATTCCACCTACGTATTGTTGAAAATCTCCTCCAAGTGGGTTGTTATAAAATAATGGAATTGTCGATGTATCCCACCAATCATCTCCATGAGTGCTTAAATTCATTTCATAAGGCTTTCCATTCTTATCCATTTCATAATTGCTTCCCCAGTTGACTGGATCATTTGCAACATGAAGAACTTCAACTGTTTCATCAGTCCATGGATTGGTCCATTCATCTAGAATTTCACCTGTTTTAGGGTCTTGATAAAAAAGTAATTCACGACTTACCATTTTAAAGCCTTGTCCTCTTTCAGGATCTTTAATACTCGTACAAGCTCTAATATTCATGCCTTCTACCCTAAATAGAAGTTTATCTCGCTCACCTTGTACTCGACTATACATTCTCCCGTACCACCAATATACAATGGGTTTGTCATCAATCATGGAACAGGTAATTTTTCTACTGGCATCGAGTGAATCTTTTCCAGGCTTTAGTTCAAATGCATTAAGGTTATCCATTGAAACAAAGGCAAGTAGAATATTAATAAAGAATATTGATTTTATTTTTTGCATTATAATTTCCTATTTTAAATTAGATTTATTTATTGACATATCTACTGATTCTATCAAATAGTTCTTTAATCACTCTATAGTGTAAAAAAATAAGTGAACTGTCAAATTGACAGGTTCCTGTCTATTTATGTAAAATAACCATAATTAAATTTAATTAATAGAGGATCGTTATGATCAAACCAACTAATTTATCAAGTCGCTTTAAATCAACTATCGCTATGGTAATTGCAATTAGCATGTTACCGCTCGCTTCTTATGCACAAGTAATGATTGAAGAAATTACTGTAACGGCAAGAAAGAAAGAAGAATCATTAATGAAAACACCATTGGCTGTAACCGCTATAAGTGCACAAGATATTAAAGATTCTGCATTCACATCTATTTTAGATATTCAAAAAACAACTCCTGGTTTCTTTATTGAATCTATCAATAATCAGAATGCAAGAATAGAGGCTATGCCTCGTTTTCGTGGAGTCACTTTTGATACAAATAATCCAATGGCAAGAACGGGTAGTGTATTTATTGATGGTGTTCTAGTCAGTGGCGGTATTCACACAGTACCTGTAAATAATGCAGAACGTGTAGAGATTATCAAAGGACCTCAATCTGCTGTGTTTGGAAGAAATACATATTCAGGAGCTATTAATATCATTTCAGCAACACCAGCAGATGAATTAAAAGGTGGAATTGATATTAATTATGGTGAAAAAAGTGAAGGTGCAATGGCTGCTTATGTTGAAGGACCAATAAATGAGAATGTAGGCATGCGATTGAACTTGAGCTATAAAGATAAAGCTGGTCATTATGATAATTCATATGTGCCTGGACAAAAAATGGGTGACGAGGAAAGTCTTTCTATCAATGCCTTAATTGACATCAATCCAAGCGATGCACTGAGTATTAGATTGTCAGTTGGTCATTATGAAGATGATGATGGGCCAGGTGCTTATGCAGTCACAGCTGGATTAGCAGATCATAATTTCTGTGCAATTGCTGGGCAATGTTTTTGGGATATTGATGCTAAATCTTGGGCATTCTTTAGAGGAGTACCTACACTTGAGTCGCATTATAAAGGGGAAGTGAAAGTCCCAGAAACCGTTGGTATGAATAGTACTAGCGCTCTATATACAAGTGCATTGCGGTCTTTGACGAATGCTGATGGGAGTTGGAAAGGAACCAACGGTGCTAACTCAGTTGGAGGCTATCATCCTATAGGCGACTTATCCTTTAAGGATCTTGGTCATAATGGTTTTGGTTTAGCAAGAGAAGGGCAAAGAGTTGCTATTAATATATCGTATGATATTTCCGATGATATGAATCTGAATATAGTCTATGGCGATAATGAAGATGAGTACTTTGCATTTATGGATTTTGATGCTGACCCAATCAATGGATTTCATACTGCAGGTGCACGTGTTACTAATGATGAATCATTTGAAGCTAGATTGTCCGGCAGTAGTGGTGATATTGATTGGTCAGTAGGAGTTAATTCTGCTGAGATTACTACGCTGACTCATGGTGGATACTACGATAATTTTGGATTTTGGTTTGCGGACATTAATAATCCAGGAACTGCTGCTTCATTAATTAAAGCTAAAACTACAGGTGTTTTCGCATCGGTTGATTATAGTATTAATGATCAAATGTCAGTAACAGCTGAAGTTAGAAGACAAGACGATGAGATTGATGAGCCAAAAATTAATTTGACAGCTCCTGGTCTTTCA
>JABHDX010000143.1 GCA_018672815.1 Gammaproteobacteria bacterium
CTTTTGTGATTGCTTACCTAACCATTAAATGGTTCATTAGTTTTGTCGAGAAAATTGGTATGTTACCTTTTGTTATTTACAGGTTATTGTTAGGCGTTATTATTTTTCTAACTATATTTTAAGGTGTATTGGCTATGAGTGAAATAGACGATAAAAAACGCTATTGGTTATGGGGAGAGCTCGATGCAGTGAGTCATGAAATGCTAAAAAAGATTCAGCTTAGTGTAAATAAAAAATTAGAAGGTCCAACCTTCGATCTTCATTTAACATTATCAGGACCTTTCTACGATATTAGTCAAGATAGACTTAATAGAATTGAATCTTTTTCTATAAAAAATAAACAACTTTCAATTAAATCAAGTTCATATCAAGCAAAAGATTTATTTTTTCAGTCGCTTTTTATAGAGATTGAAAAGTCTAAGGAGTTAACTGATTTAAAAAATCAACTGGATCATCAATTGGGTCTTGAAAGTGAATTATTCTACCCACATATTAGTCTATTTTATGGTTTGGAAGAGCAAGAAAAAAAGCAATTAGTAATTGATCATCTACCAACTATCAATGAGCCATTAATTTTGGATAAGATTAGTATTGCTGAGATTGGAGAGGGTGTTGAATCATGGAAAATTCTTTACCAATATCCATTAATAAAAGATCTTTATGCTTTTAAAACAATAGGAATTGGAAGGCCAATCTAATCTAGAGCGTTTCCTGAATTTTATTCAGTCTTAGTTCTCTTAGTTTTTCTCCAATAGCACTCCCATGGAGACCTTCTTCTTTTATATTATTAATTTGTATGGTGAGAGCTGATGCTAATGATTTTTCTAAAATTTCTTTTTTGTCATTAAAATCTTTATCAAGATCCATGCTAATCAAGCGGAATACCATGTCAATATTTTTTGGTTTTTTAAGGGCATTAAGCTTTTCAATAATAATAAGTATATGCTCCGCACTAAATTCACTTATATCCCTATCGATTAATGTAAATGTGTTATTCAATAGCAAAGGAATTTCCTTGAAACTGTTTGGAAAGTTCATACTTTTCTGCATAGATTCAATTATGTTTTTGATATTGATATTTCCTTCTTTAAGAAGTACATAGAAGATAGAAGCAAATCTATATTTTGTCGAAACTTCTTCTTGCGATGCTTGCTGAAAGATACTGTTCGAGAAAAAATCTTTTTTCAGACCAACCAGATCAGGGTAGACCTGATTCAACGCATTAATTTGAATTAGAGTTTTAAAATATTGATCAAACCTAGAATGTTTTAATGTTTTTTCTGTTTCAAGCCATATTCTTTCTGGTACCAATGACAATAATTCTCCACTTTTTACTATCTCGCTAATTAAATTCAAAGTTTCTTCAGTTATAGTGAAGCCTAAATTATGAAGTTTTGCTTTAAACCTTGAAATTCTAAGAACTCTTAGAGGATCTTCTTTGAAAGCTTTTGAGACGTGTCTAAGTTTTCTATTTTCTAGGTCTTCTTGGCCTTTGTATGGATCAATGAGCTGCCCATTTTCGTCTTGAGCTATCGCATTAATGGTTAAATCTCTTCTGGCTAAATCTTCTTCAAGACTAATATTTGGGCTAATATCGAAATCAAATCCATGATAACCACTACCAGATTTACTCTCTCTTCTCGCTAGTGCGTATTCTTCACCAGTTTCAGGGTTAATATATACAGGGAAAGATTTACCAACTTTCTTGTAGCCTTTTTTTTCAAGATCATCAGGCCTTGCATTAACTACAACCCAATCATTTTCATAGGGAGGAGAAAAACCTAATAGTCTGTCTCTTATTGCTCCTCCAACTAAATAAATTTGCATTAGTTAATGATAAATGAGATCAATTTTATTTTCTCATCTGAATGATTAATAAGCGTCCCATCCTATTCACTCTTAGAACTAAGATATCTTTATCTTTAATAATCGATTTAAATTCAGATAAATTGTTGATTTCAGTCCTTCCTACGGAGTAAATAATATCTCCTTTTTGTAATCGTGCATTTGCAGCATTACTATTTGCTGCAACTGACAGTATGATGACACCTTGCGCCTTCACTTTGCCTTCAGGTATATAATCTGACAATTCAGCTCCAGCTAACAATGAGTTTAGTTCATCTGCTTTAACAGGTTCTTGGGCTACTAATTCACCAAGTTCCGCTGCGATATTTAGTTCTTTATTATTTCTTAAAACTATCATATCTACTGATTCTCCACTTCTTTTTAGACCAATTGTATTTCTTAAGTCGCTAGAGTTTGTAATAGTTTTTTTATTAACTTCAATAATGACATCACCGGCTTCTAAGCCAGCAATTTCAGCTGCAGAATCAGGAGAAACTTCTTGTATTAAAGCTCCCTTGGTTGCTTCAATGCCTAATTGTTCAGCTATTTCTTTGTTAATATCACTAATGATAACACCAAGAAGTCCTCTTTTAACCGAACCAAAATTAATAATCTGATTCATAATATTCTTGACTGTATTCACTGGTATTGCAAAGCCAATTCCTATATTGCCACCGCCTCTAGTAAATATAGAGCTAGGAATTCCTACTAATTCACCCTGCATGTTAATTAATGCTCCACCAGAGTTTCCAGGATTAATAGCAGCATCAGTTTGAATGCTATCACCATAGCCATCTGTGCTCATTTGAGGTCTACCCAGGGCACTAATTATTCCTGATGTTACGGTTTGACT
Organism: Gammaproteobacteria bacterium; assembly: GCA_018672815.1. The sequence goes on from JABHDX010000143.1 coordinate 2,699, forward strand.
TAAACCGAAAGGTGCACCAATTGCTAATGCAAAATCACCCACACGTAATGAATTTGAATCTCCTAATTGTATTGTTTTAAGAGTTTTTTCTAAGTCTGTTATTTGTAAAACTGCTATATCAGTTCCTGGATCTGATCCTATGACTTCTGCTAAGTATTCATCACCATTTTTAGTGAAAACTTTTATCTCATCTGCTCTTTCAATAACATGATGATTAGTGATGATATATCCTTCTTTACCATCAACAATAACTCCTGAACCACCACCACCAAATTCTCTTTCTCTAGGCATTTGTGGTTGTCCAAAAAACCGTTCAAAAAATGGATCATCTGAAAATGGGTTTCTTTGTGAAGCTACTTTACCTCTAATAGCAATTCTGACCACAGATGGAGATGATTCATCGACTAATTCTGCTAGCGAAGATTGAGCAATAAAAACTTGTTCACTACCGACTTCATGGGCATTAATGTAAGTTGAAAGACTAACACCTACATTGATAAAAATTGATATTATGAGTAAAAAGGGTAAAAAATTATTTTTTTTCATAGTTCACTAGCTTAATTATTATTAGAGTTGAATTTGTAGAAGAAATGATAACGTAAATTTCACTATTTCAATACTTTGTTTATTCATATTCATAATTTATTCTTTTTTTAAAAGTGAAGCTTATATTGTGAATAAATTGTGTATAACATGATAATTATAGGTGGATAAGACAAACACAACATCTAGTATCTAAAATAATAAAAATAAATATCATTATTTTTTATAAATTTTACAAATATATTTGTAAAAAATATATATAAAGTATTGATATACATATATATATTAGGAAACTGATCTATTTTCAAAAGTCCTTGACATTATCCAAAAATCCGCAATAATCTAATATTATCTAAACACAACATATTGTGCATCATTTTTTGGGCTTTTTTTGTTTTTAGATAAATACACTACATAAATACATCGAATAAATTAGAGGGTTAATCAAAAAAGTGTCTTCAGCGTTTAAAGAAAAACAATCAAAAACCTTCAATATAGAACATCAAACCGCATCTCTAGATATTTGGGATAAAAAGTACCGACTAAAAGATGAAAAAGGTGAAGCAATCGATCAAAATATGGATGATACTTTTGAAAGGGTAGCCAAAGCTTTGGCTAGTGTTGAGAAATCTGAACAACAAGAGGAATGGGGAGAAAAATTTCTTTGGGCTCTCAGATCTGGCGCTATTCCAGCAGGAAGAATTATTTCCAATGCTGGAGCTGAAGAGTATAAACCAGCTACTTCTACTATCAATTGTACTGTTTCTGGTTCTATACAAGATTCAATGACAGGTATTCTTGAGAAAGTAACGGAAGCCGGGTTAACTCTTAAGGCTGGTTGTGGTATTGGCTATGAATTTTCAACATTAAGGCCAAAAGGAGCATATGTAACTGGAGCAGGTGCATATACCTCAGGTCCCTTATCGTTTATGGATATTTATGATAAGACTTGCTTTACAGTTTCTTCAGCTGGCGGCAGAAGAGGAGCACAAATGGGAACATTTGATGTTAGCCATCCTGACGTTGAAGATTTCATAAAAGTAAAAAGAGAAGATGGCAGGTTAAGACAATTTAATTTGTCATTACTTATTACAGAAGAGTTTATAAAGGCTGTTAGAGAGGATGGCGAGTGGCCATTGATTTTTCCACTTGATCCTAATTTACCGGAGTCTAAAGAGATTGATCTTAATGATAAAGAAAAAATTATTTGGAAAGAATGGGTTAAAACAGATGGCTATTTGACTAACGATGAAGGCCTAGTTGCTTGTAAAATATATAAAGTCATACAAGCAAGAAAGCTATGGGATTTAATCATGGCTTCCACTTACGATTATGCAGAAC
>JABHDX010000021.1 GCA_018672815.1 Gammaproteobacteria bacterium
ATGATAGGGATTGAAAATGCATATCCTATGGGGCTTGACACATCAAATGTTAGAAAATACTGGGAAAGAGGAGCTAGATATGTCTCCCTTGCACACAATGGTCATAGTCAATTTTCTGATTCAAATACTGGAGAATTTGATGGAACTGCACTTCACAACGGATTAAGCGATTTAGGAAAAGAGATGGTGAGTCTTTTAAACTACTATGGTGTTATGATTGATATCTCACATCCCTCAAAAGAGGCAATTAAGCAGATGATTGCGCTAAGTGATGCTCCAGTTATAGCCTCCCACTCCTCAGCGAGAGCCCTAAGAGATCATCCTAGAAACCTTGATGATGAGCAACTTGAATTAATAAAAAATAATGGAGGGGTTATTCAGACAACAGCACTTGGTAGTTTTTTAACTGACAGAAAAGATCCCCCACCTAATATGTCTGATTTTATGGATCATATTGATTATATGGTTGAAAAAATTGGAATTGATCATGTAGGAATAAGTTCTGACTTTGACGGAGGTGGCGGTATAGTTGGCTGGAATGATGCCTCAGAGACAATGAATGTTACCAAAGAGCTTCGCGAGAGAGGTTATAGTGAGTCCGAAATAGAAAAATTATGGGGCGCTAACCTGTTAAGAGTACTTGATGAAGTTCAAGCTATCTCTTCTAAATTACAGTCGGGAGAACTATAAGTAGAGTTTTTGACCGAGTCTGGCAATATTAAACCCTTTGCTAGTAACTAGCTTAGATAACTCGCTGTCTGGGTCCAACATCATATTTGTGTGATTCATATGGATGAAATACACTTTGCTTCTGTTCTCTACATGTAATCCACTCAATAGATCTATTGTTTCAGTAACAAGTGGATGAGGAATTTCACTGATATCTCTATTTATTTCTTTTGAGTCATAAAAAGTTGCGTCTATTAATAAAAAATCAAATTCTTCAGCGAGTTGGCTTAAATTTCTATCCCACTTCTCCCATTTATCAATATCAGGAATAAATAGAGCTTTTTTATTTTTTCCTTCAATAATGTAACCTGCTGTCTCAGAATACTCATCTCTGTGCGGAACCTGAACAGGTGTTACTATTATATTACTCAACTCATTAGTGCTTAATCCAAAATTTATTTCCTTGATTTTAATATTATTTATATCAACCAATTGACTCCAAGGGCCATTATTTTGCAAAAATTTACTCATCCTCGGCAAAACCCTTACTAAAAGGTCCTTCGAACCTAAAGCTTCTCTTCCAAAGTACATCAAACCAGTGTAATGACCCATATGAGCATGAGTAATATATATAGATTCTGGAAGCAGAAATTCATGAAATATATTTTTCTTCAAATTATTTAACTGAAATGTAATATCTGGAGTTGCCTCAAAAAGAATATATTTTTTTAAATCTGAGTTAACTACTGCTATTGATGTTGTGTAGTACTCTTCATATACATCAAAGTTATCTTCACAGAATGGGTGTTGGCAGCCTATATGAGGTAGCCCTGCATCTTGGGTATTGCCTAGGATATAAATATATTCTGACTGACTGTTTACTGAAATTGAAATAATTAAAAAGGTGACTAAATTTAAAATTCTAATCAAAATGAAAAATTTATACCAAAATAGAAATTTCTTTTTGGAGCGGGCTCATAATATCTTTTTCCAAATGCATTTATCCTAATATTATCAAAATACTCTTGGTTAAAAGCATTATTTACACCCAAAAATATTTCACTACTACTAAAGATTTCTTTTGAGTATTTAATATTAAGTAGGTTATAAGAACTTATTAGTGTTTCATTAGCATTATCAGCATATCTTTCACCAATCAATCTATTAGAAATAATTAGGGATCTATCTCTGGAAAGTTTAAAAATTATATCTAAGTCCAACATTTGACTAGGAATCCCCGGAATTAAATTATCTGCAAGGTTATTATTGTCAATTAGGAAGTCTTCAAACTTGTTTTTACTTAATGTGTAGGATAAATTAATTCTTCCTCCCTTAAAAGACAGCTGAGAGTTAAGTTCTAAGCCATATCGAGAAGTAGAACCTACATTTTGATAAAAGTTTTTTCCAGGAAACTGCTCAAGTTCATAGGGTAGTATTTCATTTTCTGAGCTAATAACATAAGCAATGGCCTCCAAAGTTAAGTTGGACACTTCTTTTCTCCATCCAATTTCATAGTTGAGAGAAGAGCTTGATTTAAGATCTTCATTTAAGCCTTCTCCATTTGGATTATTTGAAAGCTCATTCAATGTAGGGGTTTCAAAGCTTGTCCCAAATGAAAAGAAAATATTGTCATTAGAATTAACTTTATAGGAAAGACCAAGAGATGGATTAAGCTTGTCTAACATAATTGAGCTAGATGAATCAGTGCGTATAATATTGACATCATATCGAATTCCATATCGTACTAGAAAGCCTGAATCATAACTAGTCTGACTTAGAATGTAAAGCCCAGTACTTTTAAATCTCTCTATTTGATCAAAAGTTATTTCACCCTTAACACCAAGATCATTCTTGTATCGTTTTCTTTCGTCAGATTGATTTAGATAATCAAGCCCCAGAACAAGAGTTCTGCTTCGATTATCCAAAGCATATCTTTTAGTATATTTTGTTCCAAGACCATAATAGTCTCTGTCAAGCGAGATGACTCCACCAAAGTTGAATGGTAACTTAGTAAAAAAGTCTCTTTTTTGATAGAAGAAATAACTATCAAAGAATGAATTTTCGTTCCTTTTATGATTCCACGAAATACCAGTCTTTAAATGTTTAACTTTTTCATATGTATCATAGTCAATGTTATTCTTCCTTGCTTGTCTTCGGTCATTTTCAACTTCACTAAGTTTTAGACCTCCTGCATCATATGCATATGGACTGTCTGTATAATTAATCTGCCA
>JABHDX010000144.1 GCA_018672815.1 Gammaproteobacteria bacterium
TTCAAAACTATCAAATACCAACTGAAAGAAAGATATATTTAGTGGACAAACCAGGTGCTGTTCAATCATTGATAGTAGCAGGCCAATTGCTTCCATTTCCTGACTCTCAAGTTGAGAAAGATATAGAGTTAATGAATGCAGTTATTGGAGGTAGCTTTACCTCAAGATTAAATATGAACCTCAGAGAAGATAAAAGTTGGTCTTATGGAGCAAGAGCAAGATTATCAAGATTCAAAGGACCAAGACCGATGTTAGTTTATGCACCAGTGCAAACTGATAAGACAGTTCCATCAATTCAAGAAATCATTAGAGAATATGATGAATACCTAACATCAAGACCTGCTGAGAAAGAAGAGCTCGAAGTCATTATTAAAGATAGATCACTAGGCTTAATAGGTGAATTTGAAACATTTGGTGCATTGATGATTGGACTTTCGGGTATAGTCGCATTTAATCGAAGTGATGATTATCTTGAGAGTCTTCCTGAAACATATCAGGCAATAACAATTGATGATATACATCAGGCAACCAATACTTATATTGATCCGAATATATGGACATGGATAATTGTTGGTGATCTGTCAATTATTGAAAACGAAATCAGAAAGCTTAATTTAGGAAAAATAGAAATTATAAAGTTGGATTGAAGAAGCCTTTTTCAATATACTTCATTCCTGAAAAGACTTTTTGATCCATGAAAAGCATTTTTCTGGGTCCCCATCGTCTAGTGGTTAGGACACCGCCCTTTCACGGCGGCAACAGGGGTTCAAATCCCCTTGGGGACGCCAGAGTATTCTCAGGAGGGATTCGCAATGGATAAAGTATTAGTAACAGGTGCAACAGGCTTTATAGCTCTCCATTGCATTCAACAACTTTTAGACCAAGGTTATCAAGTTAAGGGTACTGTAAGGTCTGAGGATAAAAAAAATGAAGTTATTGAATCAATGAGAAAAAATTCAAAGCACCCTGAAAATTTATCGATAGTTTATGCAGATCTACTTAAAGATGAAGGTTGGAATGAAGCTGTTGATGGATGTAGATATGTACTACATGTTGCATCACCATTTGTTCTAGAAGAACCTGAGCATGAAGATATTTTAATTAAACCAGCAGTAGAAGGGACACTTAGAGTGCTCAATGCATCTAAAAATAATCATGTAGAGAAAGTGGTTCTTACATCATCATTTGCAGCTATTGGTTATGGAAATGATGAAAAAATATTCGATGAGACTGATTGGTCTAATACTGATTCGATAATAGGTGCTTATGCTAAAAGTAAAACACTAGCTGAGAGAGCAGCATGGAATTTTGTAAATGAGTTGTCAGATCATAATAAATTTAATCTCACTGTTATAAATCCAGTTGCTGTCACCGGACCCATGCTCTCAGATGATATTGGAACCTCAAACACACTTTTTGTTCAGCTAATGGATGGCTCAATTCGAGTATGTCCGAGAATTCATATTGGTTTTGTGGATGTTAGAGATGTTGCAAAAGCTCATATTTTTTCTATGACTTCAGAAGAAACTAATGGAGAAAGAATAATTGTTAGTGAAAAAGAAATGTTTCTTGCACAAATGGCTAGGACCCTTAAGGACGCTGGTTATAATAACTCCCCAACCATAGAAATTCCTGATCTCATGTTCAAAATTATGGCTACTTTTATAAAAAAACTTTCTAGAATGAAGCGGTCTGTAGGTAGAAAAGTTATTAGCGATAAAAGCAAGGCGAAAGAATTATTTGATTGGGAATATATTACAGCTGAAGACTCAGCAATAGAGTCTGCTAAACAACTAGAGATAATGGGTCTTATTTCAAATTGAAACGAATTTCTATAGCACCCATGATGGGTCATACTGATCGTCACTTTCGGTTTATGGCTAATTTGCTTGCTAAAGATGTAAAGCTCTACACACCAATGATACATGCAGATACCATTGTGTTTTCTAAAAATCAGTTGTTAGAGTCAGAAAATATCAATCAAAAAGATGTTGGTATTCAGATAGCTGGCAATAATACTGAGGTTATGGCGAAAGCAGCATCAATTATCTCAAATTATAATTATGATGAAATTAATATTAATATAGGTTGTCCAAGTCAACGAGTTCAAAACTGTGAAGTAGGGGCTGCATTGATGAGCAAACCTTCTGTCGTTGCTGATTGTATAAGAGTGATGTCAAAGGAAGTAGATATTCCACTGTCCATTAAAACTAGAATTGGCATTGATGATCACGATGATTATGATTTTTTATTTAGGTTTGTTGAGGAAACTGCTAATGCTGGATGCAATCATTTTATTATTCATGCAAGAAAAGCCTTACTTCAAGGTATCAGTCCAAAGGATAATAGAAGAATTCCACCCATCGACTATGAAAGAGTTTATCGCTTAAAAAAAGATTTCACAGAATTATCAATTGAAATTAATGGAGAAATTAATTCTATAGAAGAAATAGAAACACATTTTGAGTTCGTGGATGGAGTTATGATTGGTAGATATGCTTTTAAAGATTCATTATTTCTTCAAAAGATACAAGAACATTTCTATCCAGATAAAAATTTATTGAGTAAATATGAAATTATAAATGCTATGTTAGTTTATGCAAAAGAGCAGACCGATCAAGGTATTAGCATCCATCTAGTTACTAGGCACATGAATCAATTATTAAAGGGTTTAAATGGCGCTAGACAATGGAGGAATATTCTCGGATCAAATCAAGAGAAATCAATGCATTCATATGATTTAATTCAAGAGATTAAAAATTTTATTAACAAGAGAAAGGAGCAGTTAATCTGAGTTATATTCCTTTAATGAATTCACAACTTTTTTATGTTCTTCAAATAACTGACTCGGCATACGATCACCATATTCATTAAAAAAGTCTTCAATACTATTCATTTCTTCAAGCCATTGATCAGGATTAATAGCAAATAATTCATTCATAGTGTCTTCGGATATATCTAAACCAGAGGTATTAATATCATTATTATTTGGAAGAAAACCAATTGGCATTTCTTTTGCATCTACGCTATTTTGACATCGTTTAATAATCCAATCCAAAACTCTTAAATTCTCTCCAAAACCTGGCCATATAAAGCCTTCATCATTTTTCCTGAACCAATTTACATGAAAAATCTTGGGTAGATTATTAGACTGTTCAGAGAAGCTTAACCAATGAGAAAAGTAGTCTGCAAAGTTATAGCCACAAAATGGTTTCATAGCCATTGGATCTCTTCTTACAATACCAATATCACCAGCAGCAGCTGCTGTAGTTTCAGAGCCAACACTCGCTCCCACAAGAACGCCATGATTCCAATCTTTTGCTTCATATACCAGTGGTGCTAACTCACTTCTTCGCCCACCAAACACAATGGCAGAAATCGGAACACCGGTAGGGGAGTCAGCCAAATCAGAATACTGAGGGTTATTTTTTGCTGAGATTGTGAATCTTGAATTAGGATGAGCACAGTGATTTCCATCTTGAAGTGGGTTGCCTTTCCAATCAATACTAGGAGTGCCATCGAGCCTTCCTTCCCACCAAGGTTCATTATTATCCGTTAAACCAACATTGGTGAATATGGCATCACTTTGAATTGCTTTATAAGCATTCTCATTATCTTCTTCATTAGTTCCTGGGACAACACCAAAGTAGCCAGCCTCAGGATTGATTGCCCAAATCTGTCCATTTTCATCCATATTTAACCAAGCAATATCATCACCAATAGTTTTTACTTTCCAACCTTCATATCCTTCAGGAGGAATGAGCATTGCCAAATTAGTTTTTCCACATGCTGAAGGAAATGCAGCAGCAACATAAAACTTTTCATTATTTGGGTTTTCAATTTCAACAATTAGCATATGTTCAGCAAGCCAATTTTCTTTCAAGGCTTGCCAGCTCGCTATTCGAAGCGCATGACACTTTTTACCTAATAAAGCATTACCGCCATAGCCAGAACCTATACTTCTTATTGTTTCTTCTTCTGGAAAATGCATTATAAATCTTTTTTCTGGATCTAGATCCCCTATTGAGTGTATGCCTTTTACAAACTTATTTTCTTTTTCTATTCTTTTTAATGCAGGTGTTCCCATACGAGTCATTAGATACATATTGGCTACAACATAAGGGCTATCTGTTATTTCAACACCACATCTCGAGAGGTTTGAATCAATGGGGCCCATGCAGTATGGTATTACATATAAAGTTCTACCCTTCATGCTTCCTTGAAACAATGCATCTAGTTTTTGGTGAGCTTCTTCTGGATCCATCCAATTATTATTGGGACCAGCATCATCTTTTTCCTTACTGCAAATAAATGTCAAATGCTCAACTCTAGCTACATCCGATTGATCTGATCGATGAAGATAACAATTGGGAAATGTTTCAGAGTTCAGCTGAGATAAGTCACCTGTTTCAAGCATCTTCTCAACAAAATTTTGATATTCTTCATTACTTCCATTGCACCAATAAATGGAATCAGGATTAGTTAGGCTTGCTACTTCTTCAACCCAGTTATTTAATAATTCATTATTTGTATTCATAGATTGTTTACAGATTAATGTTGAAAGAATTATTATATCTATGTTAAATCTTGCGTCATTAAATAATTCTTTTATGATTAATAAATCAATCGGAAAACTGTTATGACAAAATGCATTGCAATAGAAACTTCTACTACAAAGTTCAGCTTAGCTAGCTATAACAATGGAGTGATTTGTGAATATAATGAGATAGATTCAAAGAACCATGCTAAGAATATTTATATAAATATCAATAACATAATCAATCAATCGAAGATGAATATCAATGAATTAGATTTTATTGCTCTTGGAAATGGACCTGGTAGATTTTCTGGTCTAAGAGTCTCTGCAAGTGCTATACAAGCCATAACCTATGTCAGAAAAATACCGATAGTTTCTGTATCTAGTTTAATGGCTATAGCTCAAGTTGCGATTGATAACTATTCTCTAGATAAGATAGCTGTTGCTATGACTGCAAGAAAAGGGAAAATTTATTTTGGTTGTTATAAAAAAGGAGAAGATAGTCTAGCGGAAGAAGTGATCAAAGATTGTTTGATTGATGCCGATTCATTTCATTTCTCAGATGGTTCATTTTATGGAGTAGGCAATGGTTATTCACAAGAAATAATGAGTAAAAAAAATAACGCAATAAAATTAATCAATAATCCTGAAACAGTATTTCCAGATGCCAAAACCATGATTAAAAATGCAATTAAGAAATATGAATTAGGTATTATTTCAAATTCATTTAATATTATTCCAAACTATTTAATGGATGAGGTAGCTAATTGAAAAAAACTTTAGAGAAATTATTTAACCTAGATAAGAGAGTTTTATATTTTTTAGGATTTATTGATTGTATTTTGTTAATTCTATATGTCCTATATGTAGAACATTTTTTAGGTCTAGAGCCATGTCCTTTATGCGTATTTCAACGCATTGCAGTGATTATTACTGGGTTAATATTTTTATTGCTAGCAATATTCATACCTAAAACGAATAGAACAAAGTTTTTATCATCAACTCTTATATCTCTGAGTACTCTTTCTGGAATTATTGTGGCTGGACGGCACGTATGGCTACAAAACCTCCCACCAGATAAAGTACCAGGTTGTGGACCAGGTCTTGACTTCATGATTGGAACATTTCCACTATCTGAGGTGTTTGAAATGGTGTTTACCGGTTCTGGAGAATGCGCTATTGTTGATTGGTCTTTTTTGACATTAAGCATGCCTTCGTGGGCTATGATTTTTTTCATTTTAATTGGTTTTTACGGAATATGGATAACTCATAAAAGAGAAACATATTAGAATCAATAAAGCTTAATTTATTTTTATAGATGCATTAATTTTCTGTTCTATATTTTTATATTGTGACTGATCTATACATTGTTTATTTTCATTATTAAGGTAGAAAATATCATCAGCTCTTTCACCAATTGTAGCGATTTTAGCTGATTGAATCCAAACACTCTCTTCTTTAAGAATCTTAGAGATAACAGAGAGGAGCCCTGGTCTGTCGATGCATGAGATTTCCATGACCGTCCTATTATGAATGAGGTCTTCTAAGAAACTGATATCAATTTTTTTATCAAAACTTCGAAGTCTTCTTGATAATTTATGAGAACCGTTTTGTATTGAAAAAATAGGAGATGATATAGCATTTATGATCTTTTCTTTAATGACTTTATTTTTCTGTTTTATTTCATCATTTATCATTTTGATATGATCGAAATAAAAATTATAAATACAATATTCACTATTCACTCTTACGACTTTAGCGTCTCTTACTGAGACACCTTCATGTTCAAAGATGCTTGTAATTTTATAGAAGGAATCATTGTCTATTTTGGTAAAAATAAAAGCACAGAAATAATCTTCATTATCCATAGCACTTATATTAATAATATCTGTTGGGTTATTAGGGATATTTTCATTCAGCATTACTAAACTTTGCATGAGTATTTCTTTTATATTAAATTTAATAAAAAAATCATCATCAAAATAAGTAAGGAAGCTTTCTACATTTTTATATTTATGTTTATTGAGATTATTTTTAGTCAATAATATTTTTTCTTTTATTAGTTCATCTTTATCAATAGGCTCTTCAAGACCTTCTCTCAGTGCTTTTTTTGTTAATAAGTAGAGATCATCAAACAGTCTCTTCTTCCAACTATTCCATAAGTTTGGATTCGTGGCTCTTACATCACAAACCGTTAGAAGATATAAATAATCTAATCTTAATTCATCTCCAATTAGTAAAGCTAGATCTCTTATAACATTGGGGTCATATATGTCTTTTTTCTGTGCTGTCAAAGAAAACACTAAATGGTTCATTACAAGCCATGAAACAACTTTTGAATCATAATTAGTTAAGCCATGATCCAAGCAAAACACTTCAGCTTCTTCCGCACCTAAAATTGAATGATCTCCTCCACGACCTTTAGCTATATCATGAAATAATCCTGCTATATATAATATTTCTGGAGACTCAATAGATTGCATTTTTTGACTGTCTTCTGGAAACTCATGATTAAATCTTGTAAGCGCAAGACGTCTTAAATTACTGACCACAAAAAGAGAATGCTCGTCTACTGTAAATGCATGGAAAAGATCATATTGCATTCTTCCTTCTATCAATCCGAAGGCAGGTAAATAAGATCCCAGAACACCATATAGATTCATTCTTCTTAATTCATGAGTTACACCTTCTGGTGCTTTTAGAATTTCTAAAAATATATTTCTATGTTCTGTTTTTTTTCTAAAACTTTCATCTATAAGATATAAATTATTGGTAATCGAACCGATTGTTTTAGCGTCAATTCCTTTAATTTCTTTATTTTTTTGGAAGAGTAAGAATATCTCTAACAGTAGAGCTGGTCTGTCTTCAAAGCTAGCATCATCTTTTAGTCCTACTAACTGATTTTTTATTTGGAATGATTGGTTAATATCTGTTGCATTTGTATCTTTTATTTTTAAAAAATTCTGATTCAAAATCTGTAGAATTATTTCATTCATTCTGCTGATTGTCCTCGCAGATTTATAGTAGTCTTGCATAAAATATTCAACGCCTAGTAAGTGATCACGATCTTCATAATTGAAGTGCTTAGCTAGTTGTTTTTGATATTCGAAAAGTAGTCTATTTTCTGCTCTTTTAGTTAATGAGTGAAGTTTATATCTTATTAGTGCAAGAAAATTTCTCGACGCTATTAATTGCTCGAGTTGTTTTTTTGTAAGAATGCTATGATTTAATAATTCTTCTATATAATTAATTCCTAAAAACTTCTTACAAAGCCAAAAAATAGTATGGAAATCCCTAAGACTCCCAGGCCCATTTTTAATATCTGGCTCTAAATTGTAAGCCGTGTTATTAAATTGTGAATGTCTTTTTATTTGTTCATCAATTTTTTCTTGATAGAAATCTTTATTGTCCCAAAACGACTTATTTTCATTTATTTTATTTATTAGGTTTCCAAACATAAGTTTTGAACCACATATATATCTTGATTCCAATAATGAGGTAGCAACTGTAATATCTTTTGAGCCTTCCGAAATACATTCTTTAATGGTTCTAGTGCTATGACTAGCCTCAATACCTATATCCCATAAATAAGCTAAAAATTGAGCAATATTTTTTTTATATGTATCTTTTTTTTTATTATTAATCAGTATTAGTAAATCTGTATCAGATTTTGGGTAGAATTCTTCTCTTCCATAACCACCAACAGCTATAAGACTTATTTCATCGCTTGTGAGATTAAATTTTTCTGCTGCAAAAAGAACCAATGCATCATTGATATTTGATCTGGCAGTAAGAACATCGAATATATTTGTTTTGCTTATACTGTCTTCTAAAGTTAAGGATTTTGCCTCAAGAAATTCTTTTGGTGAAATTTTATTTTCTTTCAATGAAGAAAAATCACACAAAAATTTGTCTATACTGTGGCTATTACTTTCAAGTGACATTGAGTTAAAGTATTTTTTCTTCAGGCGCTAGTGTTAATACTTCAAAGCCTGTGCTAGTGACAAGTATTGTATGTTCCCATTGAGCTGATAATGAGTGATCTTTAGTCACTACAGTCCAGTCATCTGACAGCAGTCTGACTCCAGCTTTGCCACTGTTGATCATTGGCTCTATTGTAAATGTCATTCCTTCTTTCATTTCAATTCCTGTTCCTGGAGTTCCATAGTGAAGGATTTGGGGAGCATCATGATAAATTTTTCCTATTCCATGACCACAGTATTCTTTTACAACGGAGAAATAATTTTCTTCAGCACAACTTTGTATTGCATAACCTATATCACCTAAACGATTACCAGGTTTAACTGTTTTTATACCTTCACAAAGACATTCATAGGCAACATTGATTATTTTTTCACTAATCTTAGCTGCTTTTCCAACCTTGTACATTCTACTTGTATCCCCATGAAAGCCATCCTTAATAACGGTGACATCAATATTTAAAATATCTCCATTTTTTAAAATCTTTTCATTAGGTATGCCATGGCAGACAACATGATTAACAGAGGTACATATTGTCGCAGGAAACCCATTGTAACCGACATTAGCTGGTATTGTTTTTTGTTCGTTAACAATATAGTCATTACAAAGTTCATCTAATTCATTTGTTGAAATTCCAGGTGTAATATATTTCTCAATCATAGTAAGAACTTCTGAAGCTAACTGTCCTGCAATCCTCATCTTTTCTTGCTCTTCTTTTGTTTTTATATTTATTTCCATGATATTTAAAAGTTCAAAAGTTTCATTTTTTATTGTCGCTATAAACTTATTATGTTATAAAACACCCGCAATTTTGCATAAAAATCGAACATAAATCGACACATACATTGGGTGCTAAGAATATTATTCATAGTTTTGTATGGGGTTTATGGGAGTTTAACCCAATTAAGGAAGAATTATGAAAAATATCGACATGCGTCAAATGTTAGAAGCTGGCGCTCACTTTGGTCATAAGACCAAATACTGGAATCCTAAAATGTCACCTTATATATACGGTGAAAGAAATGGAATTCATATTATTAATCTAGAGACAACTATTCCAATGCTTTCAGAAGCATGTGATTTTGTTCAAACTATTGCTTCTCAATCAGGAACTATCTTGTTTGTAGGAACAAAAATTTCAGTAAAGAATGAAATTAAAGATGCAGGTGTAGAGTGTAAAATGCCATATGTGTCAAATCGATGGTTAGGAGGAACACTTACAAATAACCAAACAATATCTAAATCTATTAAGAAATTAGAAGTTATTGAAGAGTCTCTAAAAGAGGAAAATACCAATAATCTATCTAAGAAAGAAATACTCACATTATCTAGATCATATCAAAAACTAGATAAGGGGCTTGGAGGCATAAGGGATATGAAGAAGATTCCTGATGCAATATTTATTATTGATGTGAATTATGAAAAAAATGCGGTAAAGGAAGCTATTGTCCTGGGTATACCAATAATTGCTATTGTTGATACTAATTCTTCTCCAGACGGAATAAATTATGTTATTCCTTCGAATGACGATTCTAGAGCAACAGCAAAACTGATTACTTCAGTAATTAAGGATTCTTTCTTAGCTGGCAAGAAAACTATACCTATATTAGATAATATTGATGATGAGTTTGTAGAGGTTGATGATGAAGGGAAAATAGATGCTTCTAAAGTTAAGCGTAAAAGAAAAATTATAATTAATAAAAAAGAACTAGTTAAAGAAACTCCAGTAGAGGAAACTCCAGTAGAGGAAACTCCAGTAGAGGAAA
>JABHDX010000145.1 GCA_018672815.1 Gammaproteobacteria bacterium
ATCTAAACAATTCTTTTTTATACTCTCAGGAACTTCAATCAACGCTTATCCTAAAGAAGGGTAATAATTGGATAGAGATCAAGCAAGGTGATGAAATTTATGTACGCTCCTATAATGCAAAAAGAAAACCAAATAAACTCCCTGGTAGCTCACTTGGTTCATTTACTGCTGCAAAACCGAGTAAATTTGTAGGACTAGATCTTCAACAAAGAATTTTAGTAACTGAATTTGACTATATACTTTTGTCAGATATTCATTCTATATCTATTACTTCAAGTAAAACGATGACATTTAGGTTTGCAGGTAATAATTTTGCTCATGGCTTTATTGCAGGGGCATTATTTCCATTGACATTATTTCTTTCTGAAGGTGGTGACAATCCTATGGCTCTGATTCTTTTCGCTGGATTTTTTGGTACTTTTGTTGGAGTTCCTTCTGCCGTTATAGGTCTTATACATGGGTTTTTATTTCCTAATATTGAGAACGAGTTTATTGTTGGTCCAAACGAGTGGATTATTGTTGAAGAATAAAATTTCAAGAAGATCTTTCTTAAAAAGTACGGGTACTGCAGCATCCTTAGCTGCAATGTCTCCATTTTCTATCTCATCCATCCTCTCAGGACAAACAGATGATAAAAGAATAATGGTCGTTGGTGCAGGTCTAGCTGGCTTATCCTGTGCGTATGAATTAGATCGGGCGGGCTACAATGTTATTTTAATTGAAGCTCGATCCCGTCCAGGTGGTAGAGTTCGGACCTATCGAGACCCTTTCGCTGATAATTTATATGCTGAGATGGGTGCGGAATATGTTGATAGTACGGATGATCTGGTCCACCAATACTGCAAAGATTTTGATTTAAAAGTATTACCTGCAAAACAATATGATGGCGTTTACGTAAGGGGAAATAGATTATCCATGAAAGGTTTGAAGTCAGGTGATGACTCATTGCCATTCGAAGGCACATTAGATGGAAAATTGTTTGGGCAGGAAGTGCAATATATTCAAAAGTGGATCGATCTTGTTAAGGAAAAAGGAGAAAAATCTCCTGAAGTATTAGCATTAGATACAATGTCTATTGAGGAAATGTTGAAAAAAGGTGGCGCCCCTAAAGATATTATTGATCTATATACGTATACAAATGCCACTGAGTCGACTACCGTCCCATCCAAAATGTCAGCATTGTACATGGTTCTAGCTAATGCAAGAACCTCAGCCTTTAGTGAAGATACGGTTGAAGGTAGAATCTTTGGCGGAAATGATAAGCTTCCTAAAACCTTTGCGAAAAAACTAGGAACCAAGGTCAAGTATAATAGAGTCCTAAAACGCCTTAAGTTTGATTCTAAAGGTGTTACGGCAACTTTAGAAGAAAATGATGCTAGTCAATCTATTAAGGCCCTTAAATGTGTAATTGCAGTCCCTGCTTCCATTTTAAGAACTATAGATATTCAGCCTGGTTTTAGTTCTGATAAAACCCATTGTATTCAAAATCAGGATTATGGACATGCAATGAAGGTGGCAATGCAATATCGCAAACGCTTTTGGGATGAGAAAGGATCTATCGGACAGCGCGTATTCACAGATACACGTTTAAGAAGGATTTATCATTTTTCCATTGATCAGCCAGGTCCTCGAGGAATACTCTTGACTTTTACATCGGGTGAAGATGCTAGAAAGCTGGGTCGTTATAACGAAGAACGACGTATGATGATGGCCCAAAAAACTTGTGAGGATATATGGCCAGAATCGCCGCAATATTGGGAAAATGGCATTACCAAATACTGGAATGAAGACCCTTGGGTAAAAGCTAGCTATTCCATTGCAGGGGTTGGTCAAAAAGGTTTTAGAGATATACTGGCAAAGCCTGAAGGTCCAGTATATTTTGCAGGTGAGCATACAGCATTTTATAGAGCTTCCATGAATGGCGCTATTGAATCTGGTCTGCGGGCTAAATCTGAACTAATTCAAACTTTATAAACATACTTTCCATGAGTCATCCAATATCTAAAAAAATAGCAGACCTAATAGACCATACTTTATTATTAAAAGATTCTAATGCTGAAGATCATATTGAACTATGTAGAACGGCTAAAAAGTGGAGTTTTAGAACTGTCTGCGTGTACCCCAATTTTGTTGAACTTTGTGCGGAGCAATTGGAAGGAAGTTCTATTGAGGTATGTACTGTCATTGATTTTCCCGATGGAATAGGAGATATCACAAATAATGTTGTTGATGTTGCTATGGCTGCAAATGATGGAGCTATGGAGATCGATATGGTGATGGATATTGCGGCTTTTCGTAAAAAAAATTATGAAAAAGTTTCCGCAGGAATTATGAATGTCGTTGAAGCAGCCGAAGGTAGAATCATAAAGGTGATTATTGAAGCTTGCCTTTGGACAGATGATGAAATTAGGGCAGCTTGTGAAATCGTTCAAGGGTCTAGCGCACAGTTTGTAAAATCATCAACCGGCCTTTCAACGCATGGTGCCACTGTTGACCACATTAGGATTATGCGTGAAACTGTAGGAGATCTTTTTGGAGTGAAGGCTTCGGGTGGAATAAAAACATTTGATGATGCGCTAAAGATGATTCAGGCAGGTGCCAATAGAATTGGAACCAGTTCAGGGGATGATATTATGAAAACTAAAGAATTAAAGCTTGATGATTAAGACTATGAAAAAAATTATATCCATTCTTTTATTGCTTTCTCACACATCACTACTATTTGCTGATACATTGACTTTTAAGAGTGGTCAAAAGATTGAAGGGAAACTCATCAGTATTAGTGAAGAGCATGAGCTTG
>JABHDX010000022.1 GCA_018672815.1 Gammaproteobacteria bacterium
GATTGAGGCCTATAGTGAATTGCATAAAAATGCTGGTTTTACTTCTTCCCTTCTTCAAACTAATGGATTAGATGTGGCAACAATATTTGAATGTTCCGGTAATGAATTAAACAGAGAATTGGGTGCTTCACTGCAACAACTTATAGACTCTAAACTCTATGGAGATCTACTCAGAGGTTTTTGGCAGAAACCATAACTAAAGTTATCATCCTTATAGTCAAGATCTAGCATATGAATATAAAAGCTGAAAATTATCAGATAGAACCATTAATTGAGACAATTAAGAAAACAACAATTAATGCTGGAGACTATATTGCCTCTAATTTAAATCCTGATTTTTATAAATTTAAATTTGATAAAAATCTAAAAAAAGAGGTTAAAGCCAAAGCAGATGCTTATCTTGAAGGTAAAATTTTACCACAATTAATGGATACAGGAATTTCCATATTATCTGAAGAAGCTGGATATACAGAGGGTACAAAAAATCTTGATCTCATGTTTATTGTAGATCCACTTGATGGGACATTTAATTTCCTCAAAGGCTCAGGGCCTAGTGTTATCTCTGTAGCTTTGTGGCAACGTAATATTCCAATATTTGGTGCAATCTATGATATCAATAAGAAACATCTTATTTTTGGTGGAAAAAACTATGGTGCTTTTATAAATAATAAAGAAATTCAGATTTCCCATTGCAACCGCTTATCCAAAGCTGTTTTATTTACAGGTTTTCCTGTGAGGTTTGATTTTAATAAAGGGAATGATAAATTTTGGTCTTTTTGTCAAGAGTTTGCAAAAGTTAGGATGATAGGGTCAGCAGCAGCATCCCTTGCTAATGTTGCAATGGGTTATGCCGATGCCTATTTTGAGGAAAATATTATGATTTGGGATATTGCTGCTGGCTTAGCAATTGTCGAGGGTGCAGGAGGAGTTATTGAGTTTGAAGAAAATCAAGACAAATACTCTCTGGATGTCATGGCAGCAAATAAGAAAATTATGAAACAAATGAGAATATTATGAATCTAGTTGATAGGGTTGCAGTTTGCTCACGATCTTTTTCTAAAAATACTGTACTTAGAAAAGAAATTTTAAATAAGTATAAGCATGTTAAATTCAATGATGAAGGTTTATCATTGGTTGGCGACACTCTTGTAAATTTTCTTCAAGGCCAAAATAAGGTGATTATTGGTTTGGAGAGAATTGATGAATCATTACTCAGTCAAATTAAAACGCTAAATGTCGTTAGCAAATATGGCGTTGGTATTGACATGATTGACCTCGATGCAATGAAAAAACATCAAGTAAAACTTGGATGGAAAGGCGGAGTTAATAAAAGGGCAGTTTCTGAGCTTGTATTATGCTATGCAATTTCTGTATTAAGGCATGTTCCGGCTGCTAGTAGAGAAGTTTTTGAAGGTGTTTGGCAGCAACATAAAGGCAATTTACTGACAAATAAAACATTTGGTATAGTTGGTTACGGGAATATTGGTAGAGATGTTATAGATCTTCTTGATCCATTTGACTGCGAGATTTTAGTTTATGATATAGCAGAATTTCAACTTCCTCCTGACACAAAGAATATTAGACATGCTTCATTAGAAGAGCTTTTAATTAATTCTGATATTGTTTCATTGCATATTCCACTAAATGATCAAACAGCAATGATAATTAATAAAGAGAAAATTGGATTGATGAATAAAAATGCGATACTCATAAATCTCTCAAGAGGAGGTTTGGTTGATGAGCAAGCACTCAAGCATGCACTTTTGTCTAGCCAGATTGCTGGTGCTGCATTTGATGTTTTTGAAGAAGAGCCACCGATTGATAATGACTTTATAAGATGTCCAAATTTATTAGCAACACCCCACATTGGAGGATTAGCTAGAGAATCTATTATGGCAATGGGTTTCGCAGCTATTGATGGATTGGATAATAACTTGATGGTGGAGTGAACACCTTTTTGGAATAATTATTGGAAAATATTGAGTTTAAAAATAAGGCAATAAAACTATAAAAGATGATTACTGAGACCAACATACTAGTTACAGGTGGCGGAGGCTTTATTGGCTCTCATGTTTGTGATGAATTAATCCGACTAGGAAATACTTTGACAGTAATTGATGATTTATCAACGGGTAATATTGAAAATCTTCAAGGCATTATTAATGATATTGATTTCTATGAAGAAAAGATTGAAACGTTTAATTTGAATTCACTAAAAGATATTGGGGCCATAATTCATCTTGCGGCTCAAACATCAGTCCCATTATCGATTGAGGAATTCAAAGACAGTAGTAATTCAAATATCAGTGGCTGTTTAAATATTATTGATTATTCTAAAGAGAATGGTATACCCCTAGTTTATGCTTCTTCTTCTGCAGTATATGGTAATTTACCAATTGGGGATGATAGTTCCATGAATACTGATTTAATAAGTCCTTATGCAGTGGATAAATATACAATGGAGCTTTATGGAAAGATGGCTAATGCTTTATACCAACTTCCAAATATTGGATTGAGATTTTTCAATGTATATGGCGAAAGACAGGATCCTTCAAGTCAGTATTCGGGGGTTATTTCAGTATTTATTGATCAAATGTTAAATCAACAACAAGTCACTATTCACGGTGGTCATCAAACTAGAGATTTCATATATGTGGCGAATATTGTTGAATCGATTATTGCATCTCTTTCATTATTAAAGAAGAGGATAATATTTGAAAATATAAATGTCCTGACTGGTGTCTCAACCTCAATCAATGAATTATTTAAAATTCTTGCACAGCACATAGACTACAATATATCGCCTAAATATACTGATTTACTTTTGGGCGATCCAATTGAATCAGGGGGCACTATAGCGAAATTACAAAGCAGATTGATGCTTGACCCAAATGTTTTTAAAACCCTAAATGAGGGTTTATTAAGAACCATAAAAAGTATAGATAAAAATTAATGAACCATAAAAAGTATAATTGGATAGTTATAGGTGGTGGTATTAGTGGTATATCGATCGCAGAGATCCTCTGTAGAGAACAAAATGAAGTTTTACTCATAGAAAAAAATCAAGCTCTAGCCTCAGAAACATCCAAAGTTTTTCATGAATGGCTTCATACAGGCGCACTCTACACATTGATACCCGATAGAATGCTTACCACTAGATATCTATTAGGTGCTATTGATGATCTTATAGAGCATTACAATTGTTTTGATGGCATGAATCTAGAAAAAACAGAATCAGGATTAAAAGTCATCAATAATGGTTGGTTTAATGATGACCCTATGCTTTTTAAGTATCGATCCAGAAAAGTTAATCCCATTTGGGAATTAGTAGTAGCAAAGTCAGTTCTAGAGTTAGATAGGATTTCAAAGCATGATTGGCTGAGAAGAAGAGGAGGGGAAGATTTTGGTAATCTTAGGTTCTTTGATAAAAAAATTATTTCACAATTGTTAAAAATTTATAGTGATAAGAGTCAATTCTATGAAAAAGATAGTTCAGATTTAACAATGAATTCAAGATCATTGATAACCGACATACTGGAGCATGGAATCCATAAGGGACTCCAGATTGCTGTGAATGAGCCAGTTCTGTCTTTAGATCAGGGCAAAGGAGGAGTTACAGTAAGATCTAAAAATAATGTCTATCACTCGCAAAACGTAGTAATTTGTAGCCCAGACTTAATATCAAAATTTGAAGATCTAAACATAAAGGAAAGCTACGCACCAATGGCAGTTGTTGAAGGGGTGGAAGATGATGTGAGAAACTTTGTTGAACTTGATTACTACTATAAGAATTGTATTAATCTTATAAAAAAAGGCAATGGTTTGGGACAAGTCGGTGGAATTTCATTATCGGATAAAAGTAAAGTTGTTGATTACACCGATTATTTAATAAGGGAACATAAGAAGAGGAATCCTAAAATTAAAGCCATTGGATCTTATTTAGGCATTAAGAAAGAGTTAACACTTAAATCACAAAATAGAAATTATGAATATCATATCAACAGAAGTAGTGAAAATATCTGGTCCATTGTATTGGGAAAATTTACATTGGCATTTAGCCTAGCACCTGAGTTCTATAGAAGAATTTACAAGAAAAACCCTAAAGTTCAATATAGAATTCAAAGAAGTGTTGATAAGTCAGAATATATTGATACGACTTCATGGGTTGATGTAGTCAATAAAAGTATTAAAAAAGGATAAA
>JABHDX010000146.1 GCA_018672815.1 Gammaproteobacteria bacterium
AATCTCATACTGGACGGCTGCATTAGGAAAAATTTAACTTTTAGTAAAGGTCCTATATTTTATTTTTTTAGGGTTAATATCTAAATTTCTACATATTTTTCTTATATTAGTGTCTTCATATCTCAGTCTTGCTGAAATTTCATTGCTTTGAGTTTCAATAATCAATGTCTTGTTCTCATCTAAATAGGCTGCAACTATAAACTTTCCATAGGTTTTGATATTTTTTTGTAAATATTTAGCAAGGAGTGTCTTGTCTTTAAGAAAATCGCTAAAATTATCTATTTTTTTAAATCCTTTTCCAATTATTTCTGATATATGCTTCATTACTGTTGGTAATTCTCATAACTAGGTAATTAAATTTTGTTCTATCTAGGTATAATAGCGTTCTAAACAAACCTATAAAAGAATTAGATTGGAAGAACATCTAAAAATATTAATTTAATTTTATGAGTAATAGTTTCACTAACATTTTTAAGAAGATATTTGGCAGTAGTAATGAGAGGCTACTAAGTCAGTATTCTAAGACTGTTGATAAAATTAATGATCTAGAGGAATCTTTGAAGAATCTTAGTGATGAAGACCTAAGAACTAAATCTGATCAGCTTAAAACAGAGTATAGTCAAAATAAGAATTTAGAAAAAATTCTTCCTGAAGCTTTCGCAATAGTTAGAGAGGCATCACAAAGAACTATTGGGCTCAGGCATTATGATGTTCAACTAATCGGTGGTTTAGCTTTGCATAATGGCAAGATCTCTGAAATGAAAACAGGAGAGGGAAAAACTTTAGTCTCGACGTTACCTGCATATCTGAATGCACTTACAGGTACAGGAGTTCATATTGTCACTGTTAATGAATATTTAGCAGAAAGAGATTCTGATTGGATGAGGCCTATTTATGAATTCTTAGGGCTATCAGTGGGTTTTATTCATTCTTCACAAACACAAGCGGATAAAAGAGCAGCTTATAGTTGTGATATTACTTATGGAACCAATAATGAATTTGGGTTTGATTATTTAAGAGATAATTTATCTTATGATGAACACTCTCAAGCACAAGGTCAGCTTGGCTTTGCTATTGTAGATGAGGTTGATTCTATCTTGATTGATGAAGCAAGAACTCCGTTAATTATCTCTGGTCAAGCAGATCAAGGCACAGACTTGTATCTTAGAATGAATAA
This sequence comes from Gammaproteobacteria bacterium, assembly GCA_018672815.1. The sequence goes on from JABHDX010000146.1 coordinate 1,178, forward strand.
AATTGTGGATAAGCTAGAACCAGCAGTAAATGAAGATCTGACGATGGATTACACGATCGATGAGAAATCAAAACAAGTCTATTTAACTGAAGAAGGACATAGTAATCTTGAAAATATTCTTATCGAACTAAAAATTCTCAGTTTTGGCGAAAGTTTATACGATCCTAAAAATATAAAGCTAATGCATCATATTAATGCAGCGATAAGAGCACATAAATTATTCAACAAAGATGTTGACTATATTGTTAAAGATGGGGAAGTGATTATAGTTGATGAATTCACCGGAAGAACAATGACAGGAAGAAGGTGGTCAGATGGATTACATCAAGCTGTTGAAGCAAAAGAGGGATTAAATATTAAGGAAGAAAACCAAACGGTAGCATCCATTACCTTTCAAAATTATTTCAGATTGTATGAAAAACTATCAGGAATGACAGGTACAGCTGATACAGAGGCTTTTGAATTCCAACAAATTTATGGATTGGAAGTTGTTGTTATTCCTACTCATGAAGAAATGATAAGAGATGATTCATCAGATCTTGTTTATTTAAATAGAAAGGGGAAATTTGAAAATATCATCAAAGACATAAAACAAAGGAAATCCAAAGGTCAGCCTACTTTAGTTGGTACATCTTCAATTGAAAACAGCGAATATATTTCAAGCTTACTCTTAAAAGAGAACATAAAGCATGAAGTTTTAAATGCTAAACAGCATAAAAAAGAATCAATTATTATTGCCCAAGCTGGCAAACCTGGAGCTGTGACAATAGCCACTAATATGGCTGGAAGAGGAACGGATATAGTGTTGGGCGGTAATTTTGAAGCAGAAATAAAACTATCTGGTAAGAAAGTAGATGATGAAAATATTAAAGCATTAAGACAAGAGTGGAAAGAAAGAAATAGACAAGTAATTGAATCCGGAGGATTGCATATTATTGGGACAGAAAGACATGAATCCAGAAGAATTGATAATCAGCTCAGAGGAAGGTCCGGTAGACAAGGCGATCCAGGTTCAACAAGATTTTATTTGTCAATGGAGGATGATCTTCTAAGAATATTCGGTGATCCTGAGAGGACTAAAACAATGCTATCAAGAGTTGGTATGGAAGAAGGAGAAGCTATTGAGAGTAAATTATTAACAAAGCAAATAGAAAGAGCTCAAAGAAAGGTTGAGTCACATAATTTTGATATAAGGAAAAATCTTCTAGAATATGATGATGTTGCTAATGACCAAAGATCAGTCATATATCAGTTAAGAAATGATATTTTATCATCTGAGAGTATTGAAGACATAATATCTGGTATCAGTGAAGAATCTATTAAAGAATTAACAACTCAGTATGTCAGTCAAGATTCACAAGAAGAAGAATGGGATCTTGAGGGGCTATCTCAGTCCATTTTTAATGATTTTTTGATTACTCTAGATTTAGAAACAATAATCAATCAAGATGATTCCATTGGCTCTGATGGAATTTGGAAGATAATTCATGATGAGTTTAAAAAAAACTACAATGCAAAAGAACATTCTATTGGCCAAAAGCCAATGAGAGAAATTGAAAAAGCAGTTATGCTTCAACAGTTAGATTTTTATTGGCGAGAACATTTGGCTGCTATGGATCATTTAAGGCAAGGGATACATTTAAGAGGTTATGCACAAAAGAATCCTAAGCAAGAATATAAGAGAGAGTCTTTCGAAATGTTTGCATATATGATGGATCAATTAAAATTTAATGTGATTAGCATTTTATCCAGAGCTAAGTTTAAGGGGGAGGAAGATGCCACAGCTGTCAATGATCAATTACCAAGTTTTGATGATGCTGAATTAAAACATCAAGAATCCTCAGTCTTTAACACTCCGTCACAACAAAAAGATGAAAACAAAGAGAAAGTGATGCAGTCAACTTTTATTAGAGAGAATAAGAAAGTTGGAAGAAATGAACCATGTCCATGCGGATCGGGGAAAAAGTATAAGAAATGCCATGGTATTCCCCTTTAATCTTCTCTAAGTATTTATTGTCTAGAAGAATACTATGAAGGTATCGGTTGGAATAATAAAAAATTCTAGAGATCAAATTCTTATAAGCAATAGAAAAAAAAATAAAATATTCAATGATCACTGGGAATTTCCAGGTGGTAAGCTTAAAGGTGAAGAATCATCAGAAGAGGCATTGGGTAGAGAATTAAATGAGGAGTTGGGCATCGTTGCAACCCAAATACAACAAATTGAGAATGTAAAATACAAGTACAGTGACTTTACGATTCTGCTTATACCCTTTTTAGTAATAGATTATTCAGGAGTCATAATAAATAAAGAGGACCAGGCGTTAAAATGGGTTTCCTTGGGACAACTAAATCAGACAAAAATTATGCCTGCTAGCAAACCTGTTATTAAATATTTGGAAGACAATAATTAGCAAAGAGAGATCTTAAAATTAACATTACTTTTGTATTGATGTGATTCATCAGACTTAGAATCATATTCAAAAAATCGAACAGCAATGAGATGTTTTCCACCACTGATTTCAGGATAAATAGATTTAACCTTCAAGAAAATTCTAACGAGTGTAATTTGAGTTTTCCTTTCAATTTGATGATTATAGAGACCATCAACCGCAACAGTTCCTATGGGTTCTGCACTTTCTCTAATCAACCATAAAAGTTTTTCAATGCCCATACAAATTGGTTCTATTTCATTAATCCATGAATCAAGGAGCCGTTTGACCTTAAAATCACCCGACTCTAGCCAATGTTTATACTTTGGCATATCAAATTCTGCTTTTCCACCCGGAAGGGTATGACGATGAAGTAAGCTTGAGATAAATTCATTGTTTCTTAGTGGTTCTAAATAACCTGTGCCAATAGAATCTACATTATTTTTAATATTTTCAAGATCTAAAAGTATATCTGTTGCAATTTTTGAATCAGCATCTGGAACATTTTGAAATCTTTCCATTTGCACAATAAATCTTTCAAGATCTGCTAATACTTCTCTTCTGACATCTGTTCTGGATAAGATAGAATATATTTCTAACAAACTGTGTATGGATGATCTAATTGCCCAAGGCCCTGAAGATTCTTGTGAGAAATACTTGAGTCTCTCATATAAAAATTCAATTCTCATGAAAGTTCTTAACCTTTCATTTAGTGGTAATTCATAAATTCCTTTTGTCATATATTTTCTTATTGTTTTAAAAGGATCATTTAGTATTTACTTTTCTTGTGTTCTAATCAAATCTAAATATAAGTCATGTATACTCTTAACTTGTTCCTTTATCTCAATGAGTAAATTCTCTTTTTCATTTGTCACTATCTCGGTGGCAAATTCTAATCTTTTTTCTCTATCAATTTGATTATCCAGTATATTTCTAGCATGTTCTTTTGTAATTCCATCTCGTTCAATTAATCTATCTATTTGAGTCTCAGTTGAGCAGTCTACTACCAAAATTCTATCGGTAAAATTATGAAATCCTGACTCAATCAAAAGAGGTACCTCAATGATTTTATATTCTCCCTCTTTTATTGCTAGCTCAGTTTTAATAATATCAAGCACTTTTGGATGTATTATAGATTCAAGTTTTTCTTTCTCTCTTTTATTCGAAAAAACAATAGCACTTAATTTCTTTCTATCGATATCACCATTTTCTTCAGTAATTTCTTTTCCAAAATGTTCAATAATTTCTGGGTATGCTAAGCCATTTTTTTTTGTCAAATTATGTGAAATCTTATCTGCATCAATAATTGGTATTGATAAATCTGAAAAAAATTTACACACAGTACTTTTGCCAGAGGCAATTCCTCCTGTAAGTCCTATAATCAAATTATTATTCATAAAAAATAACTAAAATATTTGTTTAATTACACTCTAGTTTAGATCAAAATAGCGTAGTTGTAATAAGTTCTGTTTTAAATAATTATTTTTTCTCACTTTATGAATTTACACGAGTATCAATCGAAGCAAATATTTTTAGAATCAGGTATGCCTGTATTGGAAGGCGGAGTAGCAATAAGTCCAGATGAAGCTTTAGAAGTTGCTAAAAATCTTTCCACAAATATTTGGGCTGTCAAGGCACAAGTTCATGCTGGAGGAAGGGGTAAAGTGGGTGGTGTAAAAATTACTAAGGATCTGGATGAGGTTAAGGGCTTAGCTGAAAACATGTTAGGCAAGAAGCTTATTACAAAGCAAACAGATGGAGATGGCCTTCCAATTAATCATGTCTATATAGAAGCAGGAACTGAAATTGTTGCAGAGTATTATTTTAGTTTGGTTATTGACAGAGCCCAGGAAACATGGACTTTTATTGCTTCAACTGAGGGAGGCATGGATATAGAAGCAGTAGCTGAGGATACACCAGAAAAAATAATTAAATACTCAGTAGATCCAAGTAAAGGTTTATGCAATGATTCATTGCGCTCCTTAGCAGATAAACTAAACTTTAAGAGTCATCTATCCGATGAATTTATTGATTTTTCAAGCAAGATATTTACGCTAGCTAAGAAAATTGATGCAAACCTAATTGAAGTTAATCCATTAATTATTGATGGAGACAATCATTTGATGGCGTTGGATTCAAAAATAGCGATTGAAGATAATGCTCTTTTTAGACAGCCTGAATTGTATAAAATGAGAGATCCAGAGCAAGAAAATAAGTTAGAAGAGAAAGCATCTAACAATGATCTAAGTTATGTTTCCTTAGATGGCAATATTGCATGCATGGTCAATGGAGCTGGCTTAGCTATGGCGACCATGGACCTTATTAAAATTCATGGAGGTAATCCGGCAAATTTTCTCGATGTGGGAGGGGGAGCAACTACTGAAAGGGTGACTGCTGCATTTGAAATAATTTTAGAAAACCCAAATGTTAAATCCATTTTAGTAAATATTTTTGGTGGTATTGTCAGATGTGATGTTATTGCTGATGGCATCATTAATGCTGTCAGAACTTCTAATATATCCATACCCATTATTGTTAGATTGGAAGGCACTAATGTTGAAAATGGAAAACTGAGATTGGAAGAGTCTGGTTTAAAAATAATTTCGGCTAATGACCTTACGGATGCCGCAGTTAAAGTAGTTGAATCTGTTGGACTATAATTATGAGCGTATTGATTAACTCTTCTTCAAAAATATTATGCCAAGGTATTACAGGGAGTCAGGGGACATTTCATACTGATCAATGTATAGAATATGGTAGTAATGTTGTTGCAGGAGTCACTCCAGGAAGAGGAGGACAAGAGCATTTAGGTGTGCCTGTTTTTGATTCCGTTAGAGAAGCTAGAGAAAATTTAGAGATAGATGTTAGCATGATTTTCGTTCCTGCAAAATTTGCATCCGAAGCAGTTATTGCCGCAATAGATGCTGAAATTGGATTGATTGTTTGTATAACAGAAGGAATACCCGTGCAAGACATGATTGCTGTTAAAGCAAAAATGCTAGATTCTAACTCAAAGTTAATTGGACCTAATTGTCCTGGAATTATTACACCTGAGGAATCTAAAGTTGGAATTATGCCAGGATTTATTCATCAAAAAGGCTCTATTGGTATTATTTCAAGATCAGGGACTTTGACTTATGAAGCTGTTCATCAGACAACACATTATGGCCTAGGACAGAGTACTTGTATTGGTATTGGCGGTGATCCAATTAAGGGATTAAACTTTATTGATTGTTTGGAGTTATTTGAAGCCGACTCTGATACTAAGGGTATTGTGATGGTTGGAGAAATTGGTGGATCCGATGAGGAAAAGGCTGCCATGTTTATCAAAGATAATATTTCAAAACCCGTAGTAGCTTATATTGCTGGAGTTTCAGCACCTCCGGGAAAAAGAATGGGCCATGCTGGTGCAATTGTTACTGGTAAGGAAGGTACAGCATCTGCTAAATATGAAGCTTTAAATGAAGCAGGAGTCCATACCGTTGATTCTTTAGCCTTGATCGGTAAGAAAATGCATTCAGTTCTAAAATAGGTTTTTTTTACCAGATTTTATACCAAGGCTTTTTTTCTTCATTGTCAATTGTTTGGATTAATGAATTAGGAGCATTAGCTAAATAAATACTATTGGCATTTTCTGCTAAATCAGTCATCCCTAAATTTCTATAACCATCCGCAATAATTTTTAAAGATTCAATTGTAGCTGGAGCACCATTGTATTGTTCGATAGAAAACTTTGCTCTATTGATTGCTGCAACATAGGCGCCTCTTTCCATATAATGTTGGGCCACATGATTTTCATATTTTGCTAGTCTATTTCTAAGAAAGACCATTCTTTGTCTAGATTCATCAACATAAACACTGTTTGGATACCTACGAATAAGTTGAGAAAATACTGAAAAAGATTCTTCTGTTTTATTTGGTGATCTTTTTGTTAAATCGACATCAAAAACATCATGGTACCAAGAATGCTGACCTTCAAAAAGAGCTAACCCTCTCATGTATAATGCATAATCCACTCGTGGATGAGTTGGGTTTTCTTTTTCAAATTGTTTGGCTTCATCGATGGCTTCTTCAAATGCTGAACTTCTATAATGAGCAAATATAAGATCTAGCTGAGCTTGTTTCGCTTGATTGCTAAATGGAAATGAAGTTGTTAGTACCTCTAGGTAATTGGTTGCATTTCTATAGTTACCATTTCCCATGGAATTAGATGCTTTTTCATAAATAATATCAGCAGATGATCTTAAGTCAGTGACTTCGTCTTTACTACATCCCGCAATATAAAAGCATGAAATTATAGATATTAATAATATTTTTGATCGTGATTTCAATATTCTAAAATTAGTTATTTATTTAAGTTGTAAAATTATATGGAATTATAGCTTAAAATTAGATTAAAGGAATTCTACTAATAAAGATATGGGCCAAAAGAAGATAATAATTACTGTTGATGAAAGCTTAGCAGAGATAAGAATCGATAAAGCAATCAGCGGTATTTTGAATGAATATTCTAGAATGAATATTAAACAGTGGATCCATTCTGGAAATATTCTAGTCAATGAAAAGAAAGTTGAGCCCAAGACAAAATTAGTTATTGGACAAATTATTAGTATTGAACCTGTTTTTGAGAATAGAAAAGAAACGGTTTCTGAATCAATGGATCTTAATATTGTATTTGAAGACGACCATATAATTATTATTAATAAGCCTTATGGACTGGTCGTGCATCCAGGCACGGGTAATATGGAAGGAACATTGCAAAATGGACTTTTATATCATCATCCTGCTTTGAGTAAGTTGCCTAGAGCGGGTTTAATTCATAGACTTGATAAAAATACAAGCGGTCTCTTAATCATCGCAAAAACAAACCTATCATATAAAATATTAGTATCTGACTTGCAAGAGAGACTTATTACTAGAGAATATCGTGCCATTTGCATTGGCGTTATGACTAGTGGAGGGACAGTTGATGCTAATTTATCGAGAGATCCTAATAATAGAATACGATTTAAAATCATGACTCAAGGTAAAAGGGCAGTGACTCATTATCGTGTTCTGAAAAAATTCAAGCATCATACTTTTTTAGGATTAAGGCTAGAAACAGGAAGAACTCATCAAATCAGAGCTCATCTTTCACATATAAAATATCCTTTAATAGGCGATCCACTTTATGGTGGGAGATTTTATACCCCCAAAGGAGCTAAAGAAGAATTAATCACAAAACTTAAATATTTTAAAAGACAGGCCTTACATGCTTGTCTGCTTTTATTTGATCATCCTATCGAAAAGAAGAGAATGAAATTCGAAGCTGCGCTACCAGAGGATATGGAATCTATTTTAATAGAGATGTCTGAAGGGTCTTTAACAAAGGATTCAATGAATAAATTAATTTATCCTGAAGCTAAAGTTTAGATATTTTTTTAGCACTGGAGTAAGATACTGCAATTTTAGAGACATATTTTAACCGAAAGTAAGAAATTATAAGTTTATGCCTATTTATGAATATCAATGTCGGGAATGCAATCATCTTTTAGATGCGTTGCAGAAAATTAATGAAGAACCTCTCATTGATTGTCCTAATTGTGGTGGTTCTGCCCTGAAACGTTTGATTTCAGCTCCAAATTTTAGATTGAAAGGACAGGGTTGGTATGAGACAGACTTCAAAAAAGAAAACCAAAAAAATTTAGCAGATAGCAAAGAAGATAAGCCAAAAAAGAAGGACGAAAAGGGTGAAAAGAAGAAAAAATTAGAAAAACCTGAAAAAAAGAAAGCAAGCAAAGATAAAGCACCAAAAGGTAAAGAGTAATATACTAGTTAATTAAAGTTGAAATTATTTGTAATCTAAAGAGTAGTTAAAACATTTATATGAAGAGAATAAGACGCATCATTGTAGCAGGCCTGTTGGTTTGGTTGCCGCTGGGCGTCACAATATTTATTATCAGAGTTTTACTGGATCTTTTAGGACAAACTTATAAGATTATTCCAGAATTTTTTAGACCGGAGAACCTACTTGGTTTTTCAATTCCAGGATTTGGAATTCTTTTAGCAGTTGTCATCATTTTCGTTACTGGGCTGATTGCTGCAAATTTTATTGGTAAAAGCCTTGTTGATTGGTGGGAGTCATTTCTGGATAAGATTCCTTTAGTCCGCAGTATATATTCACCGTTGAAGAAATTTGCTGAACTAGTGTTGTCAGACCAAACCCAATCCTTTTCTAAAGTACTTTTGATAGAATACCCCAGGAAGGGCTTGTATAGCCTGTGCTTTCAAACATCAAAGAATCTTGGAGAGATAGAAGAAAAGAGTGGTGTAGATGTGGTTTGTGTTTTTGTTCCAACAACTCCTAATCCAACTTCAGGTTTGATCATAATGGTTCCTCAAAGTGATGTTATTGAGTTAGATATGAGCGTAGAAGATGGATTGAAAATGATTATTTCATTGGGTGTGGTTGTTCCTGGCGAGCAGTTAGAAGAAATACAGAAAATAGATTAAATATGTCAGAAAATAAAATAATGAGATCAAACTACTGCAATCAAGTAGGAAAAAAAGTTATTGGGGATAAAGTCACAGTAGCTGGCTGGGTGCACAGAAGAAGAGATCATGGGGGCGTTATTTTTGTTGATTTACGAGATACCAGTGGCTTACTGCAATTAGTTTTTAATCCTGAAAATATTGAACTGTTTCAACAAGCTGAAAAGATAAGAAGCGAGTTTGTTATTTCTGTTAATGGTGTAGTTCGAGATAGGCCAGAAGGTACCATTAATGACGATATGCCAACAGGTGCGATAGAAATTCTTGTCAGTGATATGAGTGTTTTGAACACATCATTAACCCCACCATTTCATCATGATGAAAATACGAATGAAGACACGCGATTAAAATATCGTTATTTAGATCTTCGAAGAAGTGAAATGGCGGATAAACTCAAAATTCGTCATAACATCATTCGCTCATTGAGAAATTTTTTAGATCAAAAAGAATTTATAGAGATTGAAACTCCAATACTCACAAAAGCCACTCCTGAGGGTGCAAGAGATTATCTTGTTCCTAGTAGAACACAGAAAGGTGAATTCTTTGCTCTGCCTCAATCACCACAACTGTTCAAGCAACTGATTATGATGTCAGGATTTGATAAATATTATCAAGTAGCTCGATGCTTCAGAGATGAGGATTTAAGGGCAGACAGACAGCCTGAATTCACACAATTAGATATTGAGATGTCTTTTATAGATCAAGACGAAGTCAGAGACACTATGGAGGCTATGGTTAAAAACCTTTTTGACGAAGTTTTGAATTATCAGTTTGATAGTAATTTTGAGAAAATTTCTTATCAAGATGCAATGCAACGATTTGGTACTGATCGCCCTCATATAGGAATTGACATGGAGTTACAAGATGTCAGTGATTTGATGAAAGAGGTTGAATTTAAGGTATTTTCAGGCCCCGCGAATGGGAACGATTCTAGAGTTGCTTGTTTGAAACTAGAAAATGCTTCTGAAATCACAAGGAAACAAATCGATGACTATACAACTTTTGTAGGTGGCTATGGCGCAAAAGGATTAGCTTACATAAAAGTACAGAATATCGGTCAAGGCCTTGAGGGTCTGCAATCTCCTATACTTAAGTTTTTAGATGATTCGACTATTAATGCTCTCATTGAAAGGCTTGATCCTCATGATGGAGATATTATTTTCTTTGGAGCGGATCAGTCAAATATTGTAAATGCCTCTTTAGGCGCTCTTAGGGTAAAGTTGGCTGAAGATTTTAATTTAATTAATGAAGGTTGGTTTCCTGTTTGGGTTATTGATTTTCCTATGTTTCATTGGGATCCTAAAGATAAGAGATGGATGTCCGAACATCATCCTTTCACTTCACCCATTAACTTATCAGATGATGCATTGATAGAAAATCCAGGCGAT
>JABHDX010000147.1 GCA_018672815.1 Gammaproteobacteria bacterium
ATTAGGAAATTATTATGACTACAAATAAACAATATTCAGCTCTTCAGGTTGGTATTGTGTGGCAACGCCTAAATGGTCTTTTGGATGAAACTGCTCATGTATTTGTTCGCACCTCTTTCTCATCAGTGGTTCGAGATAATTGGGATTTTGCAGTCTGTTTAATGGATTCAAAAGGTAGATTATTTGCTCAGTCTTCTAGAAGTATTCCTTCTTTTATAGGCTCTATGCCTCGTACTCTAAAAATTATGTTGAAACGCTTTCCTAAAGAGACATTAAGTCCTGGCGATGTAATGATTTCAAATGATGCTTACCATGGAACTGGACATCTTAATGATGTAACAATGATAAGACCTGTTTTTAGAGATGGAAAGCTGATCGCTTTTTTGGGAAGTGTATTTCATAGTGTAGATATAGGAGGAGCACCATCTGTTAACGCCAAAGATTCATTTGAAGAAGGGCTTACTATTCCTGTCTCAAAAATATTGGTTAAAGGTAATAGAAATGAGGATGTCATAGCATTCATGACTGAAAATCTTAGGTCTCCTGAAGAAACATTCGGTGATATTGGTGCGCAGTTTTCTGCTTATGAACTAGGCATTAAAAGACTAATAAAAATACTGGATGATGAAAATATTAATGATTTAGATGTCTTAGTAGAAGAAATACTTGGACGATCTGAGTTAGCCATGAGAAATGCTATATCTGCTGTGCCAGACGGCATATATAGTGATGATATTATGTTGGATGGTTTTGATGAACCATTAAAAATAAGATGTGAGGTTAGTATTAAAGGTAGTGATCTTAGCGTGGATTTCTCTGGAACATCTGAGCAGATTAACCGACCTATAAATTCAGTTTTAAATTATACGATAGCCTATTCTGCTTATGCCATTAAATGTGCTTTTGACCCAAATACACCTAATAATGAAGGATCTTTTCGACCCATAACTATTACAGCTCCAGAAGGTTCAATATTAAATCCATTAAGGCCAGCACCGGTTTGGGCTAGGCATTTGACTGGGCATTATTTACCACCAGTCATTTTTAGTGCTCTTGCTAAATTGATACCTGATCGAATTATAGCGGATTGTGGTTCACCAGTATGGAATGTTTATTTTGCTGGGAAATTGGATGATGGCCAGCGTTTTATAAAAATGTTTTTTATGAATGGTGGACATGGTGCACGTCCACATGAAGATGGTCCCGCCTGTCTAAGTTTTCCTAGTAATATTGCGACAGTTCCACTAGAGCAATTTGAGAATAGTGTTCCGATTTTAATTATGGAAAAAAGTTTAATTCCAGATTCTGGGGGAGCAGGAGAATTTAGAGGAGGCCAGTCTCAACGATTATCTTTTAAAATTGTTTCTAAAGACCCAGTGACAATGACCATCCGTCATGAGCGAGTTAAATATCCACCACGAGGATTATTGGGTGGTAAGGCTGGCTCTCCAGGTTGTGATTATCTTAATGGTGAAATAATACCTGCCAAGAGTCGTATTGAGTTGAAGAATAATGATGTAGTTACATTTGATACTGCAGGAGGTGGAGGTATTGGTTCTCCAGAAAACCGCTCTGAAGAAAAAATTGTTCAAGATTTAAAGTCTGGTGCTGTGACACTAGAAACAGCTGAGCGTGATTATTCTTTTAAACAAAAAGAGGTACTTTAGATGTCTGATAATTATCGTTTAGGGGTAGATATAGGTGGCACCTTTACCGATATAGTAATGGTTGATGATAATAGTGGAAAACTCTTTGATGAGAAGGTTTTAACTACTCCAGATGATCCTTCTTTGGGCGTGATTCAAGGGGTGAAAAAAATTCTAGAAACTAACAATGTTGAAGCTTCAGAATTGAAACATATCATTCATGGAACCACCTTAGTTGCCAATGCAATTATTGAAAGACGTGGTTCTAATGTGGCCTTAATAACCACTGAGGGATTTCGTGATATACAGGAAATAGGAACAGAGTCTCGCTATGATACCTATGATTTATTTATGAAAATGCCTGTACCTTTGGTTTCTCGACAATGGCGTTTCGAGATCTCTGAAAGGATAGGTCCTGATGGACAGGTGATAACAAATTTAGATGAATCTAGTGTGGTTAATGCAGCAAAGGTCATTGCTTCTAGTGATATAGATGCTGTCTCTGTTTCTTTGATTCATAGTTATCAAAATCCAACACATGAAAGGCGTATTCGAGAGATATTGCAACGTGAGATACCAGATATTATTGTTTGTATCTCTAGCGATGTAATGCCAGAAATTGGTGAGTATGAACGTACTTCAACTACTATCTGTAATGCCTATGTTTTACCAACTTTTACACGCTATTTAGAACGATTAACAAGAAGTTTGCATGACCTGGGTGTTAGTAAAGATTTGTATTTAATGCTATCCGATGGTGGGACAGTACATCAGTCAACTGCAGCAATTTATCCAATTAGATTAGTTCAGTCAGGTCCAGCAGGTGGAGTGCAAGCTGCTGCTGCAATCAACAAAGTCATTGATCATGAAGATAGCGAGGGTAATATTTTGTGTTTCGATATGGGTGGAACAACTGCCAAGGCTTGCTTGGTCGAAAATGGAAAACCAATGCATGCTAATGAATTTGAAGTTGCTCGAATATTTAGAGGTAAAAAAGGGAGCGGAATACCACTGAAAATTCCTGTGATAGAGATGATAGAAATTGGTGCAGGTGGAGGCTCTATAGCAAGTTTAGATAATTTAGGTCTTATTCAAGTAGGACCGGAAAGTGCTAGTGCTCATCCTGGACCTGCTTGTTATGGTTTGGGAGGTCTGAGTGCAACAGTCACTGATGCTGATCTTATCTTGGGCTATCTTGATGCAAGCAATTTCTTGGGTGGTGATATGAAGCTTGACGTTGAAGCATCCAAATCGGCAGTTAAAAATACTATTGCAGATCCACTAGGTTTAACAGTAGTGGATGCAGCTTGGGCTATCCATGAGACCGTGAATGAAAGTATGGCTCAAGCAGCAGCTATTCATGCACTTGAAAAAGCTAAACGTATAACAGATTATACAATGATACCTATTGGGGGTGCAGGGCCTGTTCATGCCTGTAATATTGCACTCAAACTGAATTTATCAAAACTTATTTGTCCTCCAGGTGCTGGTGTCGCTTCTGCATTAGGTTTTCTTGTTTCTCCGACTTCCTTTACAACTTTGCAAGGCGGTGTAGTTCCTTTAAATCAACTAAATTTCAAAACTTTAAATCATCAAATTCTATACATGGAAGAACAAGGACGAAAATTAATTACAGATGCGATGGAAAAGAAAGACGAGGTTAGTGTCGAGATACTTGCCTCCATGCGCTATATTGGCCAGGGCTATAATGTGGAAGTAGGTATTTCCAAAAAAGTATTAGCTTCAGAAGATATTTCTGAAATACAACAGCTATTTGAATCCGTTTATCTTACTCAATTCGGGCGAATAGAGCCTCACATGAATATTGAAATCGTATCATGGCGTATCGTTACTGCAGGACCTACACCGCAGATAGATTTAGGAGAAGCCAGAGCTGGAATTCAATCTGGTAATTATGAAAAGGGCAATAGACAAGTCTATTTTGGTTGTGAAAATGATTTTGTATCTACGCCAATTTTTGAACGATCCCAGTTAGAAGAGGGGCAACACTTTGTAGGATCTGCTATTTTTGAAGAACGTGAATCTACAATAGTGGTTCCACCTGGATCGAATTCATACGTTGATGAAGCTTTAAATCTCATTATAAATCTACCCACCGAAGATGAGGCTGAATTAAATTAATGACTGAGGAAGCAACTCATAACACTAAGACCGTTGCTGAAATTCTTGCACAGGCATTTTATGATAATAATGTCACACATATCTATGGTGTACCTGGTGGCGGAAGTAGTTTGCTTTTAATAGAAGCTGCTGCTCAACTAGGCATCAAATTTGTACTTACTCGAACAGAATCTGGTGCGATGATGATGGCCTCAGCAACTGCAGAACTTACTGGCACTATCGGTGTTGCTTTGACTACCAAAGGACCAGGGGTTGCCAGTGCAGCTAATGGTTCTGCTTGTTCATTGCTCGATCGTGCTCCTGTAATTTTAGTGACCGATGGCTTCACTGATCAACAGTCAAATTTTATTACGCATCAATTTATTGATCAAAAAGCATTATTAGCACCAGTTAACAAAGGTCATAGTAGATTGGAAGAAAATCAAGTGATCAGTGAGATAAATAGACTGGTCAATTTAGCTATGAGCCCTCCTTGTGGCCCTGTGCATATTGAGTTAACCGGCGCTACAGCAAAAAAAGAGGTGATAGAACCTCAAACTCAGAAGATAAATGAAGATTATCAGATCAACGCAGATAATTTAAATACACTTAAAGATGCATGTGAGCTTATAAATAATGCTTCCCAACCGGTATTTGTCATTGGATTAGAGGCGCGTAGCATTGAAAATACAGAAAAAATACGCCAACTAATTGAACGTACTGGTTACCCTGTATTAACGACCTATAAGGCAAAAGGTGTCATCTCAGATTATCACCCACAATACGCAGGCATATTTACAGGCGGTATCTCAGAGTCAGCTTGTATATCTAAGGCAGACTTAATCATTTTAATCGGTGTTGATCCTGTTGAATTTGTATTACAAAAGTGGCGATACCAGGTTCCAATTATTGATATTTCAGTCATTGAATACCCTGTGCATTATGTAAGGCCAGATGTAGGTTTGTATGGCTCTATCAGTAATAATATAAGCACTTTACTGAAGGAGATTCCAGTATGGCCTTCGAGTTGGAAATTATCAGCTATAGAGGAGCTTCGAAATAACATGCTTCATTCTTTGGAATGCCATGCAAAGGAGGGCATAGGATCACAGGATGTTGTCCAAGTTGCACTAGAGTCTGCTATGTCTAAGCATGAAGGTAATTTACAAAAAAAACTACCACTTATCACCGTTGATGCTGGCGCTCATATGTTTTCAGTGATGGCTTTCTGGCCCTGTAATCAGCCACTTGATGTACTCATATCAAATGGATTAGCAACGATGGCTTATGCATTACCTGCAGCTATTGCTGCTGCTATCAAAGAAACTAATAGGGCAGTTATAGCTTTTACTGGTGATGGAGGTTTGCTAATGTGTCTCGGCGAATTAAGTACTGCAATTGAGCAAGATCTTCCTATGATTATTATTGTTTTTAATGATCAATCACTTTCGCTAATAGATATCAAACAACAGGCTTCAGGATTACCCAGCCGAGGAATGCGTTGGAAGCAACCAAACTTTAGTCAGGTAATGGAGGGTTTAGGTGGCAAGGGGTATCAAGTGAGCAACATAGAGCAGTATCAACAGGCAATGGATGAGGCATTGGAGATTGGTAAGCCTGTACTCATTGACGTATTATTAAATCCAGAAGGATACAGTCAGCAATTAAAAGCACTGCGAGGTTAAAGGAGAAATGCTAATAGTAACAATAACCATGGAATGTAGGAGATAGAAATTATGAATATGGGTTCTGAGTCTTCAAATAGTTTTCAATTACCACCCGATGTATTAGAAATTTGCGACCTAGCAGAAAACATTGTCAGTAAAGAGCTGATGCCTCTAGAAGCTGAATTTTTAAATTCATCAGATCATGCTTTTGGTATTAAGGAAACAATTAATCTAGAGTCAGTTTTTGGCAAAGGTACTCTTGATCATCTAATGAAAATAGCGAAGGAAACAGGTCTATGGACTTTAATGATCCCAGAAGAATTTGGTGGCGCAGGACTTTCTATGTTGAGTAAGGTTGCGATCTTAGAAAAGTTTTATTATACAGCTGTCCCTTTTCCTTTCGCCAACGTACCTAATATTCTCTACGATTGTAAAGGTGAGCAAATTGAAAAATATTTAAATCCAGTTATGAGTGGTGAAAAAACTACTTGTTTTGCACAAACTGAAGCAAATGCAGGATCAGATCCCGGGAGAATGATGCAGACTAAGGCAATCAAAGATGGAGATGACTGGATTATTAATGGCACTAAAATGTGGATATCTATGGCCGCTGAAAGTGACGTCATGATGGTCCAGGTTGTCACAGATGATGAAAAACGTCAGCGTGGTGGGATTACTATGTTTTTAGTTGATCGCAATAATCCAGGCGTCAAAGTAGAAGAAGATGGAATTAAGACTTGGCTTGGGCCAAGAGCCTCTCAATACATTGTTCATTTTGATGATTGCAGAGTTTCTGGAGATGCTATTTTAGGCGGTGTTGGTAATGGATTTCGACTAGGGCAAAGATGGTTGACGATTCATGATCGTTTGCTTAGAGGTCCATTCGCCTTGGGTAAAATGCAACGTGCACTTGATATGTGTATTTCATGGTCTAAACAACGCTATACATTTGGCAAACCTCTTGCAGAACGGCAAGCTATTCAATGGAAGTTGGTGGATATGTATACCGATATTCAATCATTGCGTGCACTAACCTATCAGATGGCTGCTCGTTATGATCAAGGCGAAGATATTAGAGTGGAAGCTGGTTTGATTAAATTAACATCAATGGATTGGGGGGCTCGTTGTTTAGACCATGGAATCCAAATTCATGGAGCAATGGGCGAGTCACTCGAATTGCCTTTGACATTATTTTATCGCTATCTTCGGCATGGTCAGATTGGTGGAGGAACTAGCGAGATACAACGAATGCAGATTGCCCGAAAATTACTCAAAGATTAAAGCAGGTATATAAAAAATAAAATAATGAAAGAAATAATAAACGAAGACAACAAAACTAATAGGTATCAATATGAATGATTTTGAACATGCAACAGCAACAACCGAAGAACAATATGGTTCACCTACTTATGCTTGGTATGTTGTCATAATCTTATTATTTGCCTATGTCACCTCATTTCTTGACCGAACTATTTTAACTTTACTAGTAGAGCCAATTCGAGAAACTCTTAATATTACCGATTTGCAATTAAGTCTTCTTCATGGATTTGCTTTTGCGGTATTTTATGTTTCTCTCGGCGTTCCCATAGCACGATTTGCTGATTCACATAATCGTGTGAAATTAATTTCTGCAGGTGTTTTGGTCTGGAGTGTTATGACTGCAGTTTGTGGATTAGCGAGAAACTTTACTCATATGTTTTTAGCCAGAGTTGGCGTAGGTATAGGAGAAGCAACGCTTTCTCCAGCAGCTTACTCAATAATCAGTGATTACTTTCCAGTGGAAAAACGTCCAAGAGCATTTAGTGTTTACCAAACTGGAATTTATGTAGGTATGGGTCTAGCAATGATCATAGGAGGTTATGTTATTGCAGTAGTTCCTTCTATCAATATGCCATTTTATGGTCCTATGGAACCCTGGCAAGTTGTATTTCTATTGGTTGGTTTACCAGGATTATTAGTATTTTTATTATTAAGGACAATTCGAGAGCCTGAACGAAAAGGTATGATGGTCGATGCTGAAGGCAATACGACTATTTCATTTAGAGAAGTACTATCTTTTATAGTTGCCAGAAGAGGAGCTTATGGTTATGTAATCGGTGGTGTAGCTGCTAAGAGCTTAGCGTTCTATGGTGTAGCGGCTTGGTTACCAACGTACTTCATTCGAACTTTTGGTTGGGATGCTCAAACTATTGGTCTTTGGTATGGTCTAGCTAGTATTATTTTTGGTGTGATCGGTATTAATACCGGTTCTAGTGTAAGTGTTTGGCTTAGAAATCGAGGATACAGTGATGCTAATTTACGGATTTGCTTAGGTGCTGAAGCCTGCTTGATCCCTGTAGGTATACTTGCTTCTTTAATGCCAACACCGGAGTTATCGATGATGTTTTATTGTGGGTTTATTTTCTTTGCTAGTTTCTCAGTTGGTTGCCAAGCAGCTGCTCTTCAAGAGATAACACCTAATCAACTTCGCGCTCAGGTCTCTGCTATTTATCTTTTTTGTACTAACATGGTCGGCATTGGTTTTGGACCAACATTTATAGCTTTTTTTACAGATGTGGTATTCAAAAATGATGCTTTAGTTGGCTACTCTATGTCGATTGCTGTGGCTGTTGCATGTCCGATAGGAGTATTTTTATTTTGGCGAGGTTTGAAGCCTTATCGTAAATGTTTAGATTTAGCTAAACAAAATTATGCTTCTCCAAGTACACATTGAGATAGTATAAATATATTAAGAAAGAATAATGAATACCTATCAAATCTATATTAATGGCCAATGGCGTGACTCATCTTCTGGAAAGTCGTTCGATAGTCTGAATCCTTATACAGGAGAATCTTGGGCATCCATACCTCAATGTAATGCCGCTGATGTTGATGCTGCTGTAGAAGCAGCTAACACAGCATTTATAAGCGAAGAATGGCGTGGTTTAACTGCTACAGCCCGTGGGAAAATGGTTAAAAAATTTGGAAAAGTTTTATTAGATCACGCTGAAAAACTAGCTACTATTGAGGTGCGTGATAATGGGAAACTTTATACTGAAGTCATCAATCAATGTCGTTATATGACTGAATGGTTTGAGTATTTTGGCGGACTTGCTGACAAAGTAGAAGGAGCCGTTCCCCCGATAGACAAGCCCAAAGTACTAAACTATACACGATATGAGCCTCTAGGAGTTTGCGCCTGTATAACACCATGGAATTCGCCACTGTTATTGCTGGTATGGAAATTAGCACCAGCATTAGCGGCAGGTAATACAGTAGTTATTAAACCATCTGAATACACCTCTGCTTCAACCTTAGAGCTTGCGAAACTATCAGAATTGGCAGGATTCCCACCAGGCGTCATTAATGTCGTAACCGGCTATTCCTCAGAGGTTGGAGAACCCTTAGTATCTCATAAGAAAGTTAGAAAGGTTGCTTTTACTGGCGGTGAAGAAGGCGGTCGAAATGTTAATATTTCTGCTGCTGCAGATTTTAAAAAAGTCACATTAGAATTGGGAGGTAAATCAGCTAATATTGTTTTCGATGATGCAGATTTAGATCAAGCAGTTGATGGTGCTATTTCTGGTATCTTTGCTGCTAGTGGTCAAACCTGTATTGCTGGGTCTAGGCTTTTACTTCAAGACACAATCTATGATGAATTTCTTGAACGTTTGATTGATATGTCTAGAATTGCAAAACTTGGCGACCCAATGTCTCAGGATACTCAAATTGCCCCTATTGCTAATGAACTTCAATACAAAAAAATATTGAAATATATAGATATAGCGAAAACCGAGGGAGCACAATGTGTTTTGGGTGGAGTCCCTGCTTCTGTTGAGAGTAAGCATAAAGGTTTATTTGTTTTGCCAACAATATTTGCAAACGTTGATAACAGTATGAGAATTGCTCAAGAAGAAGTATTTGGACCAGTTCTTTCAGTAATTCGATTCAAGGATGAAGATCAGGCAATTTCTATTGCCAATGATATTGATTATGGCTTAGCGGCAGGTGTTTGGACAAAAAGTCTTAATCGGGCTGTTAACGTATCAGAACAATTACAGGCGGGAACAGTTTGGGTGAATACCTATAGATCTACAAGTTACACATCACCTTTCGGTGGTTATAAATCAAGTGGATTGGGAAGAGAAAATGGCCAACAGGCAATTAAAGAGTATCTTCAAGTTAAAAGTGTATGGCTGCATACAGGCGATTCGACTAAGAATCCTTATGCTCGTCGTTAAGTGAGATTAATATCAAAAAAATACTCTTTAAGATAATCGTGGTATATAAAAAAGTTATTTGAAGAAATTAAATAGGAGAGATGAATGAAAAATATTAAAATAAAAAATGGCATATTAAACACCATTCTTTTTGTGTTGGTGTTAACTAATATATCCTGCTCTGAGAATACATCAGAATATGGTGAGCTTTCAGGTAATGTCAAAGGTACCGAGGTTGATGCACTTCCTGTAATATATGCTTATAACACTGACAAAGATATTGGATATACTGTATTTGTAGTTGATGGTGAGTATACAGCTAACCATATGATTGCTGGTAATTATGATGTGACATTAAGACCAGCAGTTGGCCAGTTAAAAAGTTTTAGTTCCCAAACAGTAAGTTTTTTTATTGATAAAGGTGACCATGCTGAGGCTAATTTTACTATTACAGATATAGATACGGTACCCAATTATGTTGGAGGAATGGATTATCCAGATGCACAAATTCTTCCTTATGATGTAGTGTACCCACCAGGTCCTGGTAGAGATATCCTAGAAAAAACCTGTCACGGTTGCCATACAGCTAATTTTTATTCTTATAATGCTGTAAGGTCTTATTCGGGTGGAAGAGTTCCAAAAAATAAAGACACATGGGCTATAACAGTTGATCGTATGCATAAAGTTCCTGCTTTTGGTGCTCAGGGTAATCCATCTATGTTTGATCCAAAATATTTAACGCCAGAAGATCGAGATATATTAGTTGACTATCTTGCCGAAAATTTTGGTCCTGAAGATCCACCTAAGGTTGTGCAACTTGAAGTTGAACCTGAATTAGACTTAACAGCACTTAAGTCTGCAATGTTTGTTGAGTATATTTATCGAGAACCTGAAGGTAAATATTCAGTAGATCCTTGGCCCCATCAAGTGGATTTTGACCTAGATGGGAATGTTTGGTTAGCTTATACCGCTTGTTGTATTGTCAAATTTGATCCCCGTACAGGCGAACAAACTGTATTTGAAGATCATGGAGGCGGTCATGGTATTGCAGTAGACCAAACTGATGGTTCTGTTTGGTATTCGGGAGATGTAGTGAGACATCTAGATCCTGAAACAGGTCTTGTTGATCATTGGATAGCACCAGAAAATACTTTCTTAGGGAGTAATACACAGATTTTTGATTCCAAAGGAAATCTTTGGCTTTCTCTCTTAGGAGCAGGGGCTCTTGGTAAATGGGAACGAGAAACGGATACAATTAAATACTGGGATGTTCCCGTTATGCGGAGCAGACCTTATGGTATTGTTATGGATCATAATGATAAAGTTTGGTTTGCAGATTATCATAATAATGGTGTGACCCGGTTCGATCCTGATACAGAAGAATTTAAACATTTTAATCTCGTAAAAACAGAAAATGTCACAGCTATTAGACGCTTGGGTGCTGACTCAAATAATATGATATGGGCTGGAACTTGGGGTAATTTAGCATTCAATAATTCAAGTTTGTATAAGCTGAATCCAGAAACAGAGGAGGTGACAGAGTATCCATCAGGTATTCCTTATGGAGCTATTTATAATGCTGAGGCTGATAATCAGGATAATATTTGGATAGCCCCTGACAATTATGTTTCAAAATTTGATCAAGTCACTGAAAAATTCACACACTACCCAATACCTACTCGATCTGATAGCTTAAAAACCACAATAACTCGTGATGGTGGGGTTTGGTTTATCTATCGAAACGCTGGAAAATATGCAGGTTATGGTGGCAGTGCAGTGGTCTTGTATCCTGATAAGAATAAAATTAAAACCTTAGCCGCATTTCATGATAATAATAGTGCAGGATATGCACTCAGTAAGTATCAAGGACCGCCTTCTCCTAAAGCCAAAGGTATTGATAGACCTGTTGCTTTTGGTGCACAAAATAAAGAAGAGTATGAAATATTTGCTTTAGAAAATGGGTTGATTGAAAAGCAAGGTCAAACATTAACGCAGGAAAATCCTGAATAATTGAATTACTGAGGTACTACAAATTAAATAAAACTATGAACTAATATTGGTTCATTTATGAAAAAAAATAGTTTAGTTTTAAGATTTAAATAATTGCATAGAGAATACAAACTCTTAAAAATTTTAGGAGATTATTAAAATGATTAGATCATTGAGTAATGGTCTTGAAATACTAATGTTTTTAAATAAACAAGATAGTGCCAGTGCTGGAGAGCTATCTAAGAAACTTGGCATACCAAGAGCCACAGTTTATAGGATACTTTTGACATTAGATGAAAAGGGGTTTGTATATAAGCATCCAGATGATCATCGCTATTATATGAAGCCAAAAGTGAAAGCCTTAAGTGATGGCTACAGTGATGATGATCAACTCGCTATTATTAGTAGGCCATTCCTGCTAAATATCACAAAAGAATTACGATGGCCAGTTGCACTTGCTGTCATTTCAGGAGTGGATCTAAGACTTCGTGATAATACAGATAAGGAGAGTCCATTAGCAATTGAAAATTTTAGTAGTGGTTATCCAGTTCCAATTCTTGGATCTGCATCTGGACCATGTATTTTGGCTCATATGACCCTTAATAGACAGCGTGATATTTTGAATGTTTTAAATGATACAAATATATTGAGAGAGCAAACTGATCAATCAGTGGAAGAAATATTAAAGATGTTAGAAATAATAAAAGAGCAGGGTTACTCAATGCATAGCAGGCAAAGAAATAAAAGTTATGTTGGGTATACATGGACTTCTGATTTGACGTCATTGTCTGTACCAATAGTTAGAAAGAATAAACATATCGTTGGGGCAATAACTATTCGTTATGCTACTCCCGCTGTAAAAAAAGATAAGGCGCTAAGAGATTTTTTGCCAGTAATGGTGAAAACTGCGTCGGAAATTATTGAAAAAATAAAAGCTAAACGTAAGTCTAGGAAAGTAAAAAACGTTCTAAATTAAAGTTCGCCACTCTTTGTGATCTGAGTTAGGGTCACGAACTATACTAAAATAGTCTTCTTTTATATTTTCTGTTATTGGACCTATATTACCCTCACCAACACTAAAGTGATCAATGGATGTTACTGGAATAATTTCTTGTCCTGTACCACATAAAAAAGCTTCATCTGCAAAATATAATTCGCTTCGATCAATACTACGTTGCTCAACTTGATTTCCTGTTATTTCTTGATATCGAGTGATAATAGTATCCCGAGTAACACTCTCTAAAATATTACTAGAACATGATGGTGTGATGAGTTTTCCATCTCGAACCATGAAAAAACAGGCAATAGGTGCTTCAGAAACGTAATCGTCTGGTGTGAGCATTAATGCGCCATCATAGCCTTCCAGTTTTGCTTCATGAACAGCTAATCTAGCATTATGATAATTCGCTGTTGCTTTAATTCTTGGCGGGCTTGCATTATCAGATAATCGCCTCCATGAACTGACACCTAAACTCATACCTGTTTCTGCGTACACACTTTTTTTCCTTGGCATTGCAGCTGCTGTGAACCCAACAGGACCTGTGGTTGCCAATAAGCCTTGCCCTTCAATATAAACTAAGAGCCTAATATAGACATCAGAGTCTGGCTTGTTAGCTTTGATTAAGTTTATTAAGCAATCAGTTAAATACTGGCTCTCATAAGTCTCCTCAAAACGCATAACTTTCATGCCAATTTGTAGTCGTTTCAAATGATCTTCCACACGAAATAATGAGAATTGATTTGTTTCTGGCACATGATAAGCACGCAAACCTTCAAAGACAGTTGTTGCATAAGTCATAGCGAGTGACAAAGGATGTATGCCAGCATCTTCAAATGGCATAAGTTCTCCATTCATCATAATAATGTCATTCTTCCACATTGATTTAGTCTCTATTACTCACAAACTATCTTATAAAATAAAATAATAGTTGGTTGTTAACTCTCATTTTCTTAGTCTAGTTTTAGTGTATCACTAGTGGTTATTGTGCTTAACTTTTTCATATTTTCTAGACTACGTTGATGATCTTCATCATTAGCAGCTATACAGCAGTCAGAAATTATAGTTACAACAAAATCTCGATCATGAGCTTCTCTTGCAGTTGATTCAACTACCATATCGGTGGCTACTCCAATCAAAAATAATTCTTCAACACCCATCGTTTTAAGTGTGAGATTTAATGCTGTACCGTAGAAGGCGCCGACTCTATTTTTAGTGAAAATGAATTCGTCTTTTAATGGAGCGACTTCAGATAAAAATTCTGTGCCCCAGCTATCTAATTTAAAGGCTTCAAACTTATGAGCTTGACCCATAAGTGGGGATGTTTTTGGTTGCTCTGCATAACTGTTTGAAAAACCAACACGAACATGTAGTACGGGGTAGCCAGCATCTCTAAATTTAGATTGTGTTTCTGCTACTTTCTCAAGAGAGTTGTATGTTTTATTAAATTCTGCATACCCTTTTCCAGCTACCTTACCATCTGGGTGTACAATATCATTTTCATAATCAAGACAAAGAAGTGCTTTCATATTTTATTTTCCTTAAATTAGGTAATTTTTAAAGTAGTTATATGTACCTATTAAATTAGATTAATCATTTTTAATCATGGGATTAAGTTTAACAATAACAAATTTAAAAGAATACATGCCTTAAGTAATAGGCAAATGGATAATCCAATTACTGCCCATTATTGAGACATTTTTTGTATAGTGGTTGAATGAAATAGTGGTTAGTTAATTCTATCATAACAATGATTTAACTATATTAACCTTTGGTGCGACTCAATTGGTGCGACTCAAATTTTTTTAGGAGCTTATGGCAATGAACAAAACGGTACAATTATTAATCACATTGATCTGGTTATCTACTGGACTTTTTACTAACTCCATCTATAGCGCTGATGCGACTTTAGGTAAAGTACCAGAAACTGGAGTAATGTTCGGCAGTGTTCAAGGGCCAAATAATTTTATTGCTGCAAAGGTCTATGCTAAAAATTTAGATAAAAATATGCTCTATATGGTCTATACCAATAAGGGAGAATATAGGATGCCCAATCTGATGGTTGGCGCTTATGAGATTTGGTCTGAGCATAAGGAGTTACGTTCAGAACACAGTTGGTTGAGGATAGAATCAAACAGTAAAGTGGATGCAGATTTTACTCTTAAATCAGGTCCTGCTGACCCACTAACATTGAATGTTAGAAATGCACCACAGGAGGGTAACGTCGTATCCTATGATGAGTTATATCCGCCTGGTGTTGGAAGAGATTTAGCTGAAAGAACCTGTATGAGTTGTCATGGACAAATGCATATACCTTCCTATAAATTCGATAAGGCTGGATGGAATGCAATGATAGGTTTGATGCTGGATCCTAATGCACGACGTGGTGCAATGATTCAAGAAGGTTCTGGTGTAGGAAATATAACTGATGAGGAAAGAGATTTACTATCAGGTTATCTGGCGGATAACTTTGGTCCTGATAGTGTGGATCGAGTCTTGTTTTCTGAGGCTGAATACCCCCTGGATGAGGCAGAATTATCAAAAGGTTTATTTGTAGAATACATGCTCCCATTGGGACCTAATACTGATCTTGCAATCAGATCGAGAGCAGAGGCAGGCAAGCATAGAATTTTAGAACCTAAAATTGATAATCAAGGAAATATTTGGGGAACTAATAGTTTTATTGGTGTAAGTAAGTTAGACCCAAGGACTGCTGAGTATTCCCATTATCCATTTGGCATTGATAGAGAAAATGGAAACCCCTATATTCAAGCACATGGTATGACTATTGATTCAAGTGACGACATATTTTGGATAGAGTTTTTTGGGAAACATGTGGGTCGATTAAATCCTGAAACAGGTAAAATGGATCGTTTTCCGATGGATCCAGAAAAGAAGGTCTATAATATACAAGGACATACTCCAGATTTGGATTCCAAAGAGAATGTTTGGTTTACAGTAATCACTGGAAATAAGATGGGTGTTTGGGATCGTCAAACAGAAAAAGTAAGTTTATATGAGGTTCCCACAGCTAATTCGTTTCCATACGGTATCGATGTAGATCAACAGGATAATGTTTATTTTGCCCAATTATTTGGTTGTAAAGTGGGTGTTATTAATGCCATAACTAAGGAATTTAAAGAATACCCTGCGCTTGCAAGTCCTTGTTCTATGAATCGGGTTATGGTTGATAAAGAAGGAATTGTTTGGTACTCATTGAACCGTTCAGGATTGCTTGGACGCCTAGACCCTAAGACTGGGAAACAGATAGAATATCCAGTATTACCTTTCCGTGAAGATAGGACAATACCACTATCATCACCTTATGGAATTATGGCCGATCATAAAAATAAAGTTTGGTTTGGGGACCAAGGACTTGGTGGTGCATTGATCAGGTTTGATCAGGATACAGAAAAATTTGCCTATTTCCCTTTACCAAGGAAAACTGATAATCCTAATATCGATATCACTGGAAAAGGCGCTATTGTTTATACTTCACGATCTAGTCGCCAAGCGGCGATTGGTATTTTTTATCCCGATGTATCACAGATGACATCTTTTGCAGTTTATCGTTAATGAAATAACTGAATATCTATACTAAAAGCGTTTATATGAAACAATTGTTTTTCACTTTACCAATTATGTCATTTCTGATGGTGTCGACTGTTTATAGTGACGATGATAAATGTATCTCTGGTAATTGTTTAAATGGTGATGGCACGATGCTTTTTAGTGATGGCTCCAAGTATACTGGACAGTGGAAAAATGGAAAAAAACACGGTAAGGGAAGAGAAATTCGCTTCAATGGGGGAATCGTTACTGGTTATTATGCTGATGATCGTCCTCATGGTTATGGGACCTATACTTTTTTAAACAAAGCAAAATATGCAATTGATTGGACCGGTGATGAGAAGCAAAAACTTGGCCCTTATGCCTATTCTCCGGGTGGCAAGTATGTTGGAGAGCATGATAATAGAGAACATGGTCATGGGACAGTTATGTATAACGATGGAGGCACTTATATAGGTGGTTATGATCATGGAAATAAACAGGGAGTAGGTACTTTTGTATACCCTGATGGCGCAATTTATCATGGTGATTGGTGGGGTGGAAAACCACATGGTCTAGGAACATTTGTTGAGATTAATGGAGATGTATTTTATGGCGCTTGGGAAGATGGTATGCCACATGGAGAAGGTATATTAACCCATACTGATAACAGCACTAAAGAAGGTCTTTGGCATAGAGGCGAATTTATCGAAGGCTCTTCTAATGAAAGTGAAGCTATTTCTAATAAGTCTGATGTTGGACACAAGTAAATATCTCAATACCTATTTATCTAATTTATTGATTTTTTATAAAGTAATTCTATGACCTCTCTTCGTTCAAATAATGCTCAACTATCAGTTGATAGTGCCAAGACTTTTATTGACCGAGGTCAGCAAAAAATATTTATTAATGGTGAATGGGTAGATGCCTACGATGGCTCTATTTTCGAAACTGTAGATCCTGGAACAGGCAATATAATAAACGAGATAGCTAAAGGGAGTATTTGTGAGATAAATGATGCTGTAATTGCTGCCAGAAAAGCACTTGAGAGTGATCAGTGGTTTAATATGCTTCCCGTTGGTCGAGCAGAGATTCTCAATAAAATTGCCAATATTATGGAAGATAATATTGATGAATTGTCTGAGCTAGAAACTCTCGATCAAGGAAAACCATTATATGTTTCTCGTTGGGCAGAAATACCAGGTGCAATTGATCAATTTCGCTATTTTTCTGGTGTTGCTAGAACCATTGAAGGTCAAACCATTACTTCATCCATCGGTTATCAACCCCAAGATAAAAAGACTTTTAGTTATACGAAGAGACATCCAATTGGTGTGGTAGCTTGTATTACTCCTTGGAATTCACCATTGGTATTAACTGCAATGAAATTAGCTCCAGCTTTGGCTGCAGGATGCACTATTGTTTTGAAGCCAGCAACTTATACTAGTCTAACAGCTGTCCGTTTAGTCGAAATATGCCAACAGGCGGGTCTTCCAGATGGCGTTATAAATTTGGTCACTGGTTCTGGGAGCACGATAGGCCATGCCCTTGCTATGCATCCAGATGTGGATAAAGTTTCATTTACAGGGTCAACTGAGATTGGTCGCAGAGTGATTCAAGCAGCAGGAGAATCCAATCTTAAAAAAGTTCAAGTCGAACTTGGAGGTAAATCACCTCAAATAGTGATGCCTGATGCAGATCTTAATTTAACGATACCTGGTGTGGCTAATGCAATCTTTTTTAATGGCGGTCAAGTTTGTGTTGCTGGATCCAGGTTGATCGTTCATAAGAGTATTTCTGATCAATTGATTGAAGGAGTGGCTAAATACGGTCGTGAAATGGTTATGGGTCATGGTCTGGATCCTAAGACTCAGATGGGACCTTTAGTAGCTAAGAGTCATGCCGAATCTGTGAAAAAATATGTTGATGATGCTTTAATTGATGGTGCAGTTTTAATCTCAGGTGGCCAACTATTAGGTACATCAGGTTGTTTTATGGAACCGACTATAGTTGGTAGTGTGAATCGCGATATGGCTATCTTTAAAGAAGAGGTATTTGGACCGGTTCTCACAGTATCAGTGTTTGAAGATATAGAGCAAGCAGTGGCTTTAGCTAATGATAGTAATTATGGACTTGCAGCATCATTATGGACAGAAGGGTTATCCAATACTCATCGCATTGCAGATTCTATAAATGCTGGCACCGTTTGGGTAAATAGCCATTTGATGTTTGATTCAGCTTTACCGATTGGTGGTTGGAAGCAATCAGGTTGGGGCAAAGAATCGGGTCATCAAGCAGTATCAAATTATCTTAAAGATAAAACTGTGACTGCTATTTTATAAAACTGATAATAAAAATATAAAGTATAAATGATCTATATCAATTGAAGATTCAGTATAATTTAGTAAGCTAGTTATTAGCACTATGATCTTGGATTTTTGATTCTGAAAGTTATGATGCCCATTATAGAGACAAAGAACGGACTGTTGTTGTCTGTTGTGTTATCTCTCCTTAGTGTTGGTGTAGAAGAACTTATCTTTACGAAATTTTTTTAGTATCGATAAAATATTTAGGGTTAGAGTTTTTTATAAATGTTCGAAATTTTTTAATTGTATTTAGAGGGGAGAAATATGAAATTAATCAATAAACTAACTTTGTTATCTTTAATGATAGCAATAGTATCATTTGCATCGCCGTCGTATGTTTTTGCACAAGACGGTGCACTAGCAATTGAAGAGATTATTGTTACTTCTCGTAAGAGAGAAGAAACTTTGATGTCTGCACCTGTGACTGTTAGCGCTTTTGGATCAAGTGAAATTGAAGATATGGCGCTTGATGAATTACCAGATTTTGTTAACTTCACACCTGGTTTTCATTATTCAGAGCATTCTGTGGGTAAAGGAGGTCGATTTAATCGACGTTTAATCTTTAGAGGAATGAATCCACGAACCGATCGTCAAACAAGACAAGGGGCTACAGTTTTTATTGACGGTGCTCCAATTTTGGGTTCAGAGATTGGCAGTACTGATAATTATGAACGAATAGAAATTATTAAAGGACCTCAAAGTGCTTACTTTGGCCGTTCAACGTTCTCCGGTGCTATCAATGCTGTAACTAAAACTCCAGGAGATGAATGGAAAGGTAGAATTACTGCTGAAGGTGCTAAATTTGGGACTCTAGATGTTTCAGGTCAAATAGAAGGACCTATAAGTGATACTGTCTCAATGCGATTCAGTGCTCGAAGTTATAATACTGATGGTGAGTTTGAGAATGCTAGCGATCCGGGTACCACTCTAGGAGAAGAGTCCACAACTGATGTTTCCTTATCTTTATTTGCCCAACCTAGCGATAAATTATCAGTAAAACTTCGCTTACATTCCTGGGTTGATGATGATGGCCCTTCAGTTGGTGTTTTTGTTAATCGCAATGAACAACCAGAACTGTTTACCTGTAAGCCTAATGGCAATTCTGTAGCTGGTGGCAATTGGCTTTGTGGCGATGTCCCATACATGGGTACTTCTCTGGTTGGAATGGATACAATTATAACTCCAACATTACAGACGAAGTATTTTAGTCCAGCGATGATTGAGTCATATGATCGCATGTTTCAACCAAAACAGGCAATGGGATTAGAGAGACACGCTAAGGAAGCTAGTTTAGTCATAGATTATGAGATGGATAATGGAATGACGCTATCATTTATTACTGCTGCTCATGAGAATGAGTACAGTAGTTTTGAGGATTTTGATCGCCGAGTTACCGCTGGCAAGTTAGGAAACTATTTAGGGTTTATGGCATCAGCTGATACATATAGCATGTCCATGACTCAAAACAAGGATTCTAGTAGTGAGATTAGACTGACATCTGCTGCTGATAGCCAGATAAGTTGGATGGTTGGCGCTAGTTATACTGACATTGAAGCTAGATTAGTAGGCTATAATGTTCTCTGGGGTGGGACACCTAGGCCTACTCAGAGTGTCAGTACTTTTGATCCAGAAACTAGAGCTGTTTTTGCTTCACTTGGCTATGATATCAGCGATACTTTAACATTAAATCTTGAGCTACGAAAACAAGATGATAAGGTCATTGAAGGTACTCTTGGAAATGAACCACTGTCGAATACATTCTCAAGTACTACACCTCGTGTCATTTTGGATTATAAACCCAGAGAAGGCTTAACTTATTATGCTATTTTTGCGAAAGGTGTTAACCCAGGTCAGTTTAATGCTGGTCTATTGGGAAGAACTCAGGGTGAATTAGATCAGATAGCCGCACAAGGCGGTGGTGGAATCAGTGTAGATGAAGAAGAAATCACTAATATAGAGTTTGGTACTAAAGCTCGATTTTGGGACGATCGTGCACAGATAACAGCGGCTGTTTATTTCTCAGATTGGGAAAATGCTATCGCACCAGAGATTTTATCGATTACTAATGCTGCCGGTGATGGTGAAAATATTCAAGTAAACTCCAATGGCGGTCAGGCAGACCTCTCAGGTCTTGAGATTGAAGGAACTTACTTGTTATCTGATAATTGGACAATTGATATGACATATTCATTGAATAAGTCAGATATTAATGACTTTGAGAGTGCAGATGCACTAGCTCTTTTTGGTAATCGAACCATTGATGGAATGGGTAATAGTTTTTCTCGTTACCCAGAGAAAAGTAGCACATTATCAGCAATCTATGCTGATACCATGGAGTCTGGAAATGACTTTTTTGTAAGAGGTGACTTCATTCGTCAAGGTAGTACATGGATGACTAATGCTAACGTAACTAGTACTCCTGCTTACTCAATATTTAACCTAAGAGCAGGTTTGGAATCTGATTCATGGCGGGTTGAAGTTTATGCAAACAACTTGTTTGATAAAGAAGGTTACTCCAATCTTCAACTTTTCCCTGATCTATCAGGTCTAAGTGGTCCTTTCACTAGAGGAATCATGGCTGGAATGATTCAGCAGAGATCATATGGAATAAGAACTACCTTTGATTTCTAAAAACGTAGGGGCACAACCATATTATATTCCCCATAAAATTTCTCTCGGTTGTGCCCTTAACAGCTTTTCAAGTAAACTAAACCTATAAAAGTACTAAGAACTACATAGTAATTAGCACTAAGGTAAAAATTGATATGACTACTAATAAAGCAATTTATATTCGTGGGAAAACTGCAGGAGTCTTCCCGTCTCTTTCATCACGTCGAGATGAAGCTTATGTTGGTTTTATAGAAGATGCTCGTAATGTATTACTGCATGCCCAACAGAAGCCTCTTTCAGAATATTGTCGACACATGATCAAGGATGCTGGAAAAACCTTGAACTCTGATCAAAAAAATACAGCAGAAGCAAAAGATTTGCTCATGAAAGATAATGTTTTAAAAACCTATTACCGAGTAAAACGTACTCTTCAAGAATCATTTTGGGAATGTCTTCGCAATTCTTTTGACATGCGAAAAAATGATCTACTACAAGCACTCGATGATGCTGAAAGTATTGGTCCAGGATCAGTAGAATACAGTTCAGAATTTTTAACTCCTGAGTATGCTAATACTGAGATACATATACAGCCTGGCGGTAATGTCAATGAACCGCTTTCAGGTTTTCTTTATGACTATGGAGCAAAGGTATTTATGGGTGGTGCAGCTGATAATGACATGTTAAGTGATATGCAAGCCAGCACAGTAGCTGTTCCTAAAGATGGAAAAGTTAAACGAATTCTTGATCTTGGATGCAGTGCAGGTGTTACGACAACAGCTATGAAACGCATATATCCAGATGCTGAAATATGGGGGATTGATTTTAGTTCTCATATGGTTCGTTATGCGCATGCTAGAGCGATAGAGAATAATTATGATATAAATTTTAAACAAATGCTTGCTGAAGATCTTAACTTTGAAGACAATAATTTTGATATTATCGTTGCAAATTTATTATTTCATGAGGTTCCAGTTTCAGTCTCAAAGAAAATACTATCAGAAACATTGAGGGTTTTAAGGCCAGGAGGTAGTTTTACATTGATTGATTTTCCTGGTGACAAAAATGGAGATGTTTACGGCATGTTTTTTGGAGAAATGGATGCTGCTGATAATGGAGAACCTTTCCTTCCTGGTTTTGTCCGTTCTAATGTTGAAGATATTATGAAAGAAACAGGTTTTGAGATGGAAGTATACGACCCATCCAAATCTCTACTTGCAGGAAGAATAGGATATAAACCAATTAATTAAAATGAAAGCTAAATGATAGATGACAAATCAAAGGATCTAGAAAATTTTGATAATCTTCCTGGGTTTAAGAGAGGAAATCCTACCTATTTCGAAAATGAAGTAATTGATCATCTTATTGATATAACACTTGAATTAGGTGCAGAGCTTTGGGTTGTTAAAGACAGACTTGCTCATCTTGAAGAAATACTATCAAATGAGAACAAAGTATCTTTAAACTCACTCGACAATGATAAGCCATCAGAAGAACTTCAAAAAAAACTAAACAATGAACGTATTCAATTAATAAAACGTATTTATGGAAGACTCTATTCTAAATATGGTGGCGAATCTGCAGATGAAAAGAGTGCTATTTAAAATTTACTTTTTCTTTTAATTAATGATAGAAAAAAAAGTCAAAAATTATAAATTATATAATTCATCACTTTAATCAATTATTCGTAATTACATAGAAGAATTAAATATCACTATAACTATTGCACACGTTTGCAAAATATTTCAATGTCATTATAGTTATATTAAAGACTTTACATAAAAATGAGGGAGCATCTAAAAATGAGAAACATAAATATTTCGATTAAGTTAATTGTAATAGTACTATTATTTTCCTTAGAGCCTTTGATAGCGCAAACAGTGATCGAGGAAATTACTGTCACAGCTAGAAATCGTGCTGAGAATCTACAAGAAGTTCCACTTGCTATTTCTGTTTTTACATCCGAACAATTAGATAAAGCGACCATTAAGAATATTAATGATTTAGCTAACTATACATCAAATATGACTTTCAATAGTAGTGAGAATGGTCGTTTAAACATTCCAGTAATTCGAGGAATGGGAATGATAGATACTCGTGGATTTGATAATAATGTCAGTATTTTTCTTGATGGTGTTTTTGTTTCAGGTAGAAGTTCTCAGAATGTATCAATGCTAGATTTGGAACGAGTTGAAGTCGTTAAAGGTCCTCAAAGTGCCCTTTATGGACGTAACTCTTTTTCAGGGGCTATAAATTATGTAACTAAGAAACCAAATGATGAATTTTTAGGCAAAGTGACCACAACTGTTGATTTAGACAATATTCGTCAAGTTATAGCTACATTAAGTGGTCCAATTATAGAAGGAAAACTCTATGGAAGCTTAGCTTTAGACTCTGATCATGATGGAGGTACTTATATCAACCGACCCGTAGATCGAGAATATCAACTAGGAGGACATGATAATGAAAATCTAATGGCTACTCTCCGATATACTCCTGATGAGGCTACTGATATAATTTTTAGTGCTTTTCATGGTAGAGAAGATATAGATCAACTGCCAATTTCAATTGATGCAAATAATTGTGGTGAGTATAACAATCCATCGGGTGGTTATGACAAGGGAGCTGCTTATTACCATTGTGGAGAAATTAATGGTTCAGGTACAGATGAATTCAGTATGTCTCCTGAAGCTTATTCTGCTAAAGGTAGTTCATCACGATTTACTCTAAAAATGGATTTTACTTATGATGATTACAACCTAATATCCACTTCATCTTATTCAGAGAGTGATAGTCATGGAAATATGGATCTTGATAGGGGATATAGAGGCGCTGAACATTATGGTTGGACTACTGTAGCAGCTGCACAATCATATTTTTATGGAGGTCCTCTTGCTGGTCGTAGAGCTAATTTAGGACCTATGGGAACTCCACCTCTGTTATCATCTGATCCAGGATTTCCAGCTCCAACTATACCAATCGGAGGGCTATTTCAGGCTGATACTTATCTGGGAGCACAGAACCTTGATCAGGAGTATTTGTCGCAAGAAATAAGAATAGAATCAAACTCAGATCAAAGACTAAGATGGTCTGCGGGCGCATTTTATTTTAAATCTGAAAGCACTTCATCAACAGCATTCAATGTTGATGTAAGTGATGCACTTGAAGCATCTGGTCTGCCTGCTGATCAACTTATTTTTCTAACAGCAGAACCTTTATTTTTCCCCACAGCATTCCACCCAATGTTTGGCTTTCCTATCGCCTTTTTCAATGGAAATATGGGAGTTAGTCACCCCGTTCTTGCTCAACCATCTCTGGATCCGGCAAGTACTGGAATAATTTGGTGGGATGGAAGTAATCCAAATAATCATCTAACTTCTGGTATTGAAAAAGTCACACAACATGCACTCTTTGGTTCTGTTCAATATGATATTTCAGATCAACTTACTATAACAACAGAATTGCGTTGGACTAATGATGATCGTAGCCTTTTAAGCACAAAAGATGATTTCTTTTTCTCGCTTAAGACCTTTGAAGCAGCTGGAGTGCCAGCTTACCATGAAGTTAAGCATGATTATTGGGATCCAAGAGTAACTCTGAGTTATAAAGCAACTGAGAAAAGTATGCTCTATGCTTCTGCTTCTCATGGCACTCGATCGGGTGGAATTAACCCCAGTCTTCCTATTACAGCAGATCCATCTTATGACCCTGAAGAGAATTGGACTTATGAAGTAGGGGCTAAAACTACATTACTTAATGGCAAATTACAGATTAATGCTGCCGCTTTTGTTATTGACTGGACGGACGCACAATTTAGACAGATATTATCTAACTTCTTAACAACAACAGCTAATTCAGAAGGCTTAGATATTAATGGCTTTGAGATTGATTTCATTTATAACCCAACTGATAATTTATTAATTGCTGGTGGTTATGGTTATGCCAATGCTGAATTTGCAGATGGAACACTTTGGACAGGCGGTAATGCATTTTGTAGCAAGATGTTAGGACAAGATTCTAGTAGTTACCAGTCACTACCAATTAATTGTGTAACATCATCTATCAATGGTAAAAGCTATCCTGATATGAGTAAAAAAATGCCTAAACGTTCTAGTAAGAACACTGCTAATTTAGCTGTTGAATATAGAAAAGCATTGCCTAAATCCTTGATAAATGATCTTGATGGTTTCATCAGACTTGATTCTTATTATCGATCTAAACAATACATGGATGAAATGAATGTAGCTTTTGTTCCAGATCGTATAGTTATGAATTTTAGTGCTGGCGTTGAATCAGGAAATTTTGATCTAAAAATTTGGGTACGTAATTTACTAGATGATGATAAACCAATTTATGCACAACAATTTGGAACAGACTTTAATTCACAGTTAACAGTATCAGGCGTAGTGAATCCAACGCTAAGGCAAATTGGTTTTACTGGCACATATAGATTTTAATAGAGTTTTTACTGAACAATAATTAAATACAATCTAATTTAGATATTTTTATCTAAAGGGGCATTAATACCAATGACAGTTTCAAGAAATAAAATTGCTACTTTAATCTTTAGCATTATGTTTTTAAGTATGTCTTTATTTCATTCAGTGATAGCAGATACAACAAATGAAGATGAGCTGATCTTAGTTGTTGGCGCTTCGGGTAGAACAGGATCTTACGTTATAAAGTACTTAAAACAGCAAGACAGAAACTTTATCCCAATGACTAGTAATAAAGAACGTGCTGCTAAAAAAATTAGTGAAAAATATAATTGGGTTGAAGCGGATGTCAAAAACCCAAAGTCATTAGATTCTATTATGGTCGGCGTTACCGCAATCATATCAGGCCTTGGGACAAATATATTTGAAGGACCTAACAGCCCTGAATTTATAGATTATGGTGGAACAAAAAATCTGATAGATGCTGCCAAAAAAGCAGGAACAGTAAAACAATTTATTCAAATGTCATCATCTGGTATTACTCAAGAAAATAATCCTCTTAATAAATATGGCAATGTTTTGATATGGAAACTCAAAGGTGAAGATTACATTCGATCAAGTTCTATCACTCATACAATTATTAGAGCAGGTGGGTTAACTAATGATGAGTCAGGTGTTAAAGGAGCAAGAATGCAACAAGGAGATACTGTTCCTATAAATGGTGGTTTGACCAGTCGAGGTAACCTTGCTGCTATTTGTATAGAAGCATTAACCAATAAGAATGCAAAAAATAAAACATTTGAAGTTTTTGATGATGAAACAATGAATGCTGATGCTTGGCGAGAGGATTTTGCAAAACTTATACCAGACACAAAATTATAATAGAAATCTATTATTGGTTGTTAATCGAATTATAGGCATATGAAGAAGGAGAAAAGTAGGATCACCTCCTATAATGTTGCTAAGTTAGCAGGTGTATCAAGATCAGCTGTATCAAGAGCATTTACTCCAAATGCTAGCGTCTCTCTAAAGACTAGAGAAAAAGTTAATAAAGCAGCTAAAAAACTTGGTTATCATCCTAACGTTATCGCCCGTAGTTTGATTACAAAAAAAACTCAGATGATAGGGCTACTTATGGCTGATTGGGAGAATCCTTTCTACGCTAGTGCATTAAAAAAATATAGTGAAAAACTTCAAAAAGAAAATTATCAAACCGTTTTAGCTACTATTAATGAAAATAGTGATATTAATACTTCCATTGAGTTTCTAATGCAATACCAGGTAGATGGAATCATCATGCTTTCTGCTTTACCATCTGAAGATCTAGTTCGCAAATGTAATCAAAAACATACACCAATAGTTTTAGTAGGTAATTCATCAAAAGAAATAAATACTTGTACAGTCAATATTGATCATAATGCGATTGGAGAGAACTTAGCTGATTTAGCTTTAAATCTTGGTTATAGACGTTTTGTCATGATAAGGGGTGATAAGAATATTGAATCAGGGATTCAAAGAACCGATTCATTTTCCAAGGTTATAGAAGAAAAAGAAGAAGGAAAAATCCTTGCTAATTTTACAGGTATATTAGGCCATGATGAGGGACGAAATGCCATGGCAGATATCATAAAAATAGATCCAGAACTTGTAATATGTTCTTCCGATTTGACAGCATTAGGCATTATTGATGGAGCACGCATAGATTATAATCTTGAGATACCTCGTGATATGGCTGTAATTGGTTTTGGAGATAATCCTATATCTTCTTGGGGTATGAATCGTTTAACTACTGTTCAATTACCATATGAAAAATTAATCGATGAGTCCATTAGATGTCTCATTAGACGCATTAATAACCCGGAACTCCCACCTAAAAATATAGAACTACTTTCAGATATCATAACCCGTGATACAACCAGAAAACTTATGCAATAAGCTTATTCTGGTTTTTTAAATTTGAATATAAATCGTTCTGATTTTCCACGCACATCAGGCATCATAACCATCGTGTTGAGAGCATCATCAGGGTTATTCAAGATGTTACTTTCAGCAACAAAACGAAAACCAGAATTTTCAACTTCTTCCTTAACAAGTAGCTTATCTATGCGATGAAATTTCTCAACATCTCGTGTCCCTGATCCTAATTCAGCTTTATGATCAACAATTATCAGAGTACCACCTGGTTTGATTGCATCAAACAATGCCTTATTCATAGCTTCTGTATTAATGTTCAGTTGAGATAAATGTGTGTCATGATAGATCAGTACAATGATCGCAGCATCAAGCATTTTAGAAAAAACAGGAGCATTAAATGTACCCATAATACTAGTCACATTAGCGCGCTCTTCCGCTATAGGGTCTGTTGGATTACCATTTTTAAAAACACGTGCAAATTCTTTACCATTAAATCCGTAAACATGACCGGTTGTTCCGACTATATCACTTAGAATTCTAGTGTAATAACCACCTGCTGAACCAATATCTGCCACTATATCTCCAGGTCCTATGTCAGAGAAACTCATAATTTCAAATGGCTTTCTGTCTATGTCACGTTGTCTATCTTTTGCAGGCCTTGTTTGATTTTCAATAGCCTTTTGTATGATACTTTCATTTTTCTCATGAGCATTAGTGCTTTCTGGTGCTGTAATAGCAAAGACCGGTAATAAGAGAATAAGTGTATAAAAAGTGGTTCGTTTTATTTTCATCATTATTTTAATCCTTTATAAATTTTTTATAATGCAGTAACTTGAATCAAATTAGTCCATGAACATTTGGTATAGATACAACATATCTGAATCATAAGCAGTAAATGTTTTTCCAATAGATTGCTTATTACCTAATGCCTCGATTGCTAGATTAGCAACATCCACTCTGGCAATAAAGCTAAAAGCTAAAGGATCTTCTGTTAGTTTTGCCTTGCCTGAGGATTGTCTATTGCTGAAACCACCAGGACGAATAATAGTATAGGCAAGACCACTTTCACGAAGATGATTTTCAGCCTTTTCTTTTTGTTTAATAACTTCTTTGTGGCCTCTTCTAGCAAGTGGAGGCAGAGCATTATATGACTCTCCTGTACCAATCACTGTAATGAAAATAAAGCGATTAGCGCCCATTGCTTTTGCTGAATCTATAATATTACGATTTCCAATAAAGTCAGGACGCTTATTAGGATCCATTTTTACTTCACCTTTGAACATCGATTGAATGAAATTTTGTCGCTTCGGTAGATCTTTAGCTGAAGTGCCAAGTGTTGATATCACTGTACCAAAGTTATTTTGAGAAAAAATACTCTCAACTTGTTCTTTAATGAGAGCATCAGCAATAACTTGTTTAACCCCTAGTTGATTTAATTGTTGAACGTTTGAAGTAGATCGAACCATCGCTGTTACGTCTTCTCCACGATCTATTAACTTTTTAATAATTTCAAGCCCAACACCTCGAGTCCCTCCAACAATTAGAATTTTATTTGAGGGGGTGACGTAATTTGATGATGTTAAAAATTTTGTAGGAGTGTGATAAATACTACTCATTAAGATCAAATATGCACTTATTATAAATACAAAACCAATTATGAGTGAAATTAGATAACGTGATATTTTTAAAATTATATTCATGTCCTTATTTCCTTCATTTATTTAATAAGTTATTTCTTCAATAGAATTGATTTATTTTTTGTAAAAAATATAGATTATTAAGAGTATAATTTATCAAAAGACATTGCAAACGTGTGCAATTGCTATGGCTAAAAAATATCAGGAGTTTAATAATTGTCCACTAATGAGACACACAGTGGGCTCTAGTTGCCTGTTATCAATCAGTTGATATTAATATAGTTATTAGTAATGCTTTATACTAGCTAAGCTATTAAATGTCAGAAGATAAAAGTACTTTTAGATTTTAATTAAATAAGGTTTATAAATATCCCAACACGCGATCGAAAAATTAGTCTTCCAATTAAATTAGCCCATGGAATAGGATTGGGTGCGGAAGCTATTAAGACTAATTCCTTAGAGTTTTTTTTATTATTCTATTATGTTCAAGTTTTACACCTAGATCCAATACTTGCAGGTACCGCTCTTCTCTTAGCATTGGTATTTGATGGTATTAGTGATCCCATTATTGGTGCATTTTCAGATAACTATAATTCTAAATTAGGTAGGCGACATCCATTCATGTATGCCTCTGCAATACCATTTGGATTAGCTTTTTATTTGCTTTTTAGTCCTCCAGAAAGTTTTTCTGGAATGAACCTTTTTTTATGGCTAACATTTTTTGCAATTACTCTACGTTTAATGATGACTTTTTTTCTTCTACCGTATTATGCTTTAGGCGCAGAATTGACTGAAAACTATGAAGATCGTACTGCTCTTGTAGCTATTAGAAATATGTTTTCTTTTATTGCAGCGATGATCTTATCTATAGTTGCATTTACTGTCTATTTTAAGGCCACTGATGATTATCCCCAAGGACAACTCAACCCTGATGCTTATCCTGCTTTTGCATTTACATTTGCGATTGTATCTATAATCGTAATCTTTATTACAACTTTAGGGACTCAATCACAGATTCCTTTTATGCATAAAAATAATAGTGATAATGAACAATTTACTAATAGCTTCACTAGTTTTTATAGATATTTTTATAAGGGCCTGCTTGAGACTTTAAAAAATCGCTCCTTTCTTTCAATTTTTCTTGTTTCTATTACTTTTTTTATATTAAGTGGACTCCAACGTGCACTTGTATTGCATATGAATACTTATTTTTGGGCTCTTGAGACATCGAAAATACAATATATGTTTTATGCTTTTTTTATTTCAACTGTGTTGGTCATCCCATTTGTTAAACACATCATTAATTGGTTGGATAAAAAAAGATCAATGTATTTAGGATTATCAATAATTTTAACTTCATTTGTTTTGCCAACGATACTTCGTCTAATTGGTTTATTTCCAGAAAATGACAGTTCATTATTATTACCTTTTTTAATTGTTAGCCAAATAACAACAGGTTTTGGTATGGCAATTATGGTGGTTGGTATGGGCTCTATTATGGCTGATATTGCTGATGATCAAGAGTTGAAAACTGGTAAGCGTCAAGAAGGTTTGATTTTCTCTTTTATTGGCTTGGCCAGTAAAGCTACTTCTGGAGTAGGTCATTTCTTAGCTGGATTAGCTCTTTCATTAATTTCTTTTCCTACTTCAGAGAATGTTACTGCTAATGAAGTACCTGAAGATGTTATTTTTAATCTTGGATTGGTATATGGACCAACTGTCTTGATCTTTGGTTTAGCATGTTTTTATTTTTTCTCTTACTATAGTATTACTCGTAAAAGTCATGAGAAAACTCTAGAAACTTTAAGACAAAGACGGTTATCAGAAAAAAAACAGTGAATAAGATTATATTATCTTTATAATCTACTCACATCATTCAAATAGCGCCCGTAGCTCAACTGGATAGAGCATCAGCCTTCTAAGCTGAG
>JABHDX010000023.1 GCA_018672815.1 Gammaproteobacteria bacterium
CTGCTTATATCCTGGAAGATCTAATGGTGTGGATATGATAAGAATATCTCTTATTCCAGATAACATAAGAACAGAGAGAGGATAGTAGATCATTGGCTTATCATAAATTGGTAACAATTGCTTAGAGACAGCTCTGGTTATGGGATGCAGTCTTGTCCCACTTCCACCCGCTAAAATTATACCTTTGTATTTATGCACTTCTAATATCTATTCTTTTTTTATTAGATTTTATGAACCTGATATGTGTCATTTGAGTTATAAAACTCTAGTTGATTATTGTTGTATACACCTAATGGTTCTTCATCTAGAAATAAAATATGTTGATCAACTTCATAATCATGTTGGTGATTCCAGTTTCTTTGGAAATTAGATAGCAAAAATCGAACATTTGCTGTTCTGCCATCAGCAATAATAATTGTTCCTGGTGTCAAAAAATGCTCAATCAGTATGAGATCCATTGGCATAGGCATAAAATCATTATGCGCTGTACTCAATCCACTAATTGTTCCTTCTATATGGTTGAACTGATCAGGACCATCTAAATATATAAAATCAGGATTCACAAATGGTAACTCTTTATATCTTGTACATATTTTTCCATTATACTCCGTCATAAATACTTTAGAATAAAGAAAAGAATAATTGCTAAAGCCTTCTTTATTCAGCCTCTCTTCTGAAATATTGAGATAGTGTTCTTCATTATCTACTGCATGTAATTCGAAAAGATTAGCCTTTCTGAGATTTTCAATATTATCTATATATTTATGTCTATTTTTTTTCAATGCATCTGCCATAACTAATGATGACCATCCAGACCCAAACTCCAAGACTGTTAGTCGTTTGTTTAGAATAATAAAACTATGCAATCTATATAGATCTAGTAGTTCAGGTCTATATGGCTCATCTATAGCTACCTCAT
The DNA here is from genome assembly GCA_018672815.1 of Gammaproteobacteria bacterium. The sequence continues at coordinate 920 of JABHDX010000023.1, forward strand.
TTATTGAAGGTACATAGCCTTCATTGGCAGTTTTAACTAAAAATCCTAAACCTTGAGAATGAAAATAGCTTTCCAACTCATCTTGATTAATATCCTTTGGTATTATAATTCTTGGTTCTTGTATATTCACAATCTATATTCAAATTGACTTCATAATATATTCACTATTTTTTTATAGGTAGAATTTGAACTAAATCCTGATTTTTATTTATTAAAAATCAGCTTTAGTCACTCAACCCTATCCTATTGAGTGCATAATCCCCTGAAAGCACTCTTTCCCACCATTGTTCATTATCTAAATACCATTGAACAGTTTTAAGAAGTCCTTCCTCAAAGTTTACACTTGGTTCCCAGTTTAATTCTTTTTTGATCTTTGAAGAGTCAATGGCATATCTTTGATCATGTCCTGGTCGATCTCGAACAAAAGTAATTAAATCATTATAACTATCAATTCCATTAGGCTTAATAGGAGATAATTCATCTAGTAAATTACAAATAGACTGAACAACCTCAATATTTGTTTTCTCATTATTTCCACCAATATTATAGGTTGCCCCAATGTCACCCATAGTAATTACACTATATAAAGCTCTAGCATGATCCTCAACATACAACCAATCTCTAATCTGAGAGCCATCACCATATATGGGAATAGGTTTACCATGTAAAGCATTCAGAATAACATGTGGTATAAGCTTTTCTGGAAAATGATATGGTCCATAATTATTGGAGCAATTAGTAATTATCGTTGGAAGTTTATATGTACGATACCAGGCTCTGACTAAGTGATCAGAGCTCGCCTTGCTAGCAGAATAAGGTGAGCTAGGCTCATAGGGTGTTTCTTCAGTAAAGAATTCATTCGAATCAGTAAGATCTCCAAAAACTTCATCAGTGGATATATGATGAAATCTAAATCTATCCTTTTGCACTGCCTCTAGGTCAGACCAATAAGATCTTGAGATTTCTAACATATTATATGTACCAATAATATTGGTTTCTATAAAAATGCCAGAACTATCAATAGATTTATCAACATGACTCTCTGCGGCAAGATGCATAACAAGTTCTGGGCTGAATTTATCAAAGACATTCTTTAAAGCATCTTTATTACAAATATCTATTTGCTCAAAAAAATACCTTTCTGAAGAAGAAACATCAGCTAAAGAATCAAGATTTCCTGCGTAAGTAAGTTTGTCAATATTTATGATCTGACAAGAAGTTTCTCTTAGCAGGTATCTAATCAGTGCACTTCCTATGAAGCCTGCTCCACCAGTAATTAATATTTTCAATTTATATATCCTTAAATCAAGAGTGAATGTTTTTTACAAAATCAAGAAGCATTTTACTATTAATTTCTGGATTAAAGAATTTTTTACACTTTTTTAATCCACTTACACCTATGGCTTCTCTTTTTTCTGGACAAACAATGAGATAATTAAGAGCATCTACTAGAGACTGAATATTTGATGGCTTAGCTAAAATGACATCCTTTTTATCTTCTAAATAGAGCCTAATATCACTTACATCAGTTGCTACAACTGGTTTCCCAGTAGCAAGATACTCTCCTAACTTAAATGGAAAACCAGCGTTTGCATATTGACTATCAATCCTTGTCATACATAAAATATCTGCATCGTGTAATTTCCTAATATACTCATCATCAGGCAAATACCCTGTAACCTCTATATACTTATTCTCAATCTCATTAATTTTATTTTGTATTTCTATTTTGGGTGAACCTATTAAAATCAATTTTACTCTTTTATTCTTTTGTGAAATTTGTATGAATGCATCTATTAAATTATCTACGCCATCTTTAGCACCAAATGAGCCTGAATATACTATTTTTAGAAATGGATTATCTGAATTGTAAAGATCAGTTGTCTCTCTCAGATTGACAGCTGAAACAGGAATTAATTTTAATGGTAAGTTAGATTGAGTTTTATACTTTTTCTCTAAATGCTTAGATATTACAATTATACCATCAACAGCTTTAATCATTAATGGAGAAATTATTTTCCCAAATATCAGATTAATATTAGCTTTTATTGATAACTTTTCCTCCGTAAGAAATCTATCTTCAACAATATCTAGAATTACTTTATAGCCTAGTAATTTACCAAAAATAATAAATGGGATTGTATAAATATCAGGTTCGCCATATATAATTAAACAATTATTATCTTTCTTTTTCTTTTCTAGTTTTAACTTCAAGAAAACAAGAAAAGGATAGATGGTTAAGTAAAGATAGTATGAAAAAGCAATAGTTGATACCCCGCCAAATAAGACTTGATTGAAGCTTCCTTCCTTAGAATTAATCCCATTATCTTGATTGGTAATAATGATTTGTACGTCATTGGACTGCTTTGCAAGATATTCTGCAAATAATCTAATTCTCATACTTCCAGCCATACCATATGGATATGGCACATTTATAGCAAATATTATATTCATCCTAAAGTACTTATTTTCTAATTTGTAAGATAAATATCATACAAATAATTACCTTTATTTTAATGCTTTTTTAAAAAGTCCTATCTTATCTAACTCTTCTATAGAATCTCTGAATGCAAGTTCCGGTATAGGCTGATTGGAAGTCCAATCTAAGAACTTTTCCACACCATCTTTGAAG
>JABHDX010000148.1 GCA_018672815.1 Gammaproteobacteria bacterium
ATTCAATGATATCAGGATTAAATACTTTCAAGCTGATATTCACACAAAGTTGGGAGAAGCTAGAAATCTTGCTATGCGTGAAACAACCGGTAAATGGATTGCATTCTTAGATGTGGATGATTTATGGGAGAAAGATAAGCTAGAAAAGCAAATCCAATATATCAATGATAATAATACAAATCTTGGGATTATCTATGGAAGATGTGAATTAATTTATGAGGATGGTGTTTCAAGAGGGAAAATTTTATATGAAAGCGAAACTCTACCAGATGGTGATATATTTAATCAGTTACTGTTTGTGAATTTCATTCCTTTTGTTTCTGCCATTGTAAATAAAGAAAAATTTGAGAATTTAGGAGGTTTTGATGACAATCTAATGCATTCAACTGATTATTATATGTTTCTTAAGCTTGCAGAGAAGTATAAAGTAGAAGCAATTCAGGATGTTTGTTGTCAGTATAGATTGCATCAATCAAATCTTACCAATATATTGAGAGTTCAGGGTGAATTAGAGAGCATAGAAATTGTGGAGTCCTTTCTTCCTAATCCACAAGCCAAGAATGCATTGGTATATCATAAGGCAGGTCTGGCTATAGCTTACCTTAGGGAAAGAGAGTTTTTTAACTTCTGTAAAGTTTTATTAATACATGGAGTTCTGATCAGGTTTATCTTAAGGTGCCTATCTTCTCTTAGAAAAAAGTGTAGTTCACTCATAACTTAGATATATTGAATCATGATGAATGTAAAAGATGTAAATCCTTCCTATAAAATTTATGAAACTATGCATGGAAGATCAGGAGCTTTATTTACAGTTATAGCTCTGGGTTTATTGATCCTAAGTGTTACCCGAGGATTATTTGTCATTGGATTGGGCGGCTTAGTTGAAACTAGCATGATCTATAATGTTATTTTCTTATTTTTAATGATATTTACATTATATTGCTGTTTTGATCAGCAGCGATTGAGGTATCCACCTAAATTAAAGTTATGCTTGTATTTAAATCTATTATTCTTTATTTGCTGGCTTCTTCCTGATTTAATAGCCACAAGGGATATCAAATTCTTTTTGATTTGTGCCATCGTTCCTTTTGTCTCTTTTGGTTTTATGAAGATTCCAAGTCTTTATTTAAGAAGAGTTTTTTTCTTTCTTTTATTTATCTTAGCAGCAACAACTATCATTGATTTTATAATGTCCAATCTGCCAAAATTACAATTGAGAGAATATAGAGAGCAACTTAGGCTGATGATTAATCCTACCCAATTAGCACCAACAAGGGTTGGTTTCTTTCTGAGATCAGTTGGTATTACTGGTTTTGAGCATGAAACATCATGTCTGCTTGTTATGCTTATAACCTATGTTCTTGCCCTTAGGCATGAATATATATCTAGATCAAGTAGAATATTCTTAATTTATCTATCCTTAGTAGCTTTATTATTTACGCTTTCGATATCTAATATGATAATTGGATTTTTTTCTATGGGATTAATTTGTCTTCATTACTTTAAAAGAAAGGAATATTTTCAGACTGGATTATTGGCTCTACCTTTCATGTTTTTTATTCTTAACTTTGGCTTATCAACAGAGAATTATGTCAAGGGTGACGATATTAGTATTGCTCAAGCAGTCTATGTGAAAATCGCTCCTGATACTGGAGATTGGTCAGCAATGTTAACTATGGAAACAGACAGTAGCAGGCTGGAGCAGGATGGAACTTTGGTTTGCTATCATTGGCAAAAAAGATGCTCACCATTGTTTAATGAGCTAGCTGGTTTAGTGATTGGGCATGAAGGAGCTACTAAGATGGGAGAGTTTGGCAGAATAACTGAAATAGGTCTTATAAGAATGGCTTGGGAGACTGGACTTACAACAATTCTGTCATTCTTTTTAGTCCTTATCTTTCCAATCATGCTCTACTTCTCAAGCGATGCTTTTACAAAAAGAGAAATGTTCCCTTATTTTTGTGCAATTACTACAGGGATTTTAACCTTATTGCATTATGGAGCACTATTTAGAACTACAAATATATTTATTTTTTATGCACTCTATGGCGCTTGCATAAGACAATATATTCTCTCAACAAACTTTAAAAATAAATTCATTGATAAAACAGCTTAATTTTTAATTGTTGATCGAAAGGAGATTAGATTTATGAATATCTTGATTGTATCTCAATATTTTTGGCCTGAGAATTTTAGGATTAATGATTTAGCTGAAGCACTAGATGGAATAGATCATAATGTTACCGTTCTTACGGGACTACCTAATTATCCAGAAGGTAAGATCTACAAAGGTTATCTATGGAGAGTTTCTAAGGAGAAATATAAAAATATTAATATTATAAGGATTCCTATAATACCTAGAGGCAATGCTAGCAATATACGATTATTTCTTAATTATCTTTCGTTTGCTGTTCTTGCCACAATAATTTCTCCTTTTATAATCAAAGGAAAAATTGACAAAATCTTTATTTATGGAGGTTCTCCACTTACAAAAGCGATACCTGCTATAGTATTGAAAAAAATTAAGAAGGCCCCTATATTTTTATGGATTCTAGACCTCTGGCCTGAGAGTGTTTTTGTTAATAATAGAATTAAATCTAAAATAATATTCATTTTAATAAGGGTGATGACAAGATTCATATACAGAAATTCAGATTACATTCTATTGCAATCTCAAGCCATGATAGAACCTGTTATTGCTAATGGAGGTGATCAGGATAAACTTGTCTATTTTCCTTCTTGGGCAGAAGATCAGTTTTTAGATGCAGTAAAAGATTATTCAGATAAGCCAAAGATAGATTCATTACCAGATGGTTTTTATATTACTTTCGCTGGTAATATTGGAGAAGGTCAAGATATTGAGACAATAGTAGACGCAGCTGATGAATTGAAGCATGAGACAGAAATCCATTGGCTTATATTAGGATTTGGATCAAAATACGATTGGTTACTAGATAATATTAAAAGTAGGAAACTTGATAACATTCATGTTATGGGAAAAAGACCTTTAGAAAGTATGCCTATGTATTTTGAATTCTCAGACATTCTATTAGCATCCTTAAAGAAAAAAGATATCTATGCATTGACACTTCCAGGAAAAGTCCAATCGTATATGGCAAGTGCAAAGCCAATTATTGCGATGATCGATGGTGAGTCTTCTAGAATTATCAATGAGTCTAAGTCAGGTATATCGGTTGAAAGTGAGAGCAAAGAAGGTCTAATAAGAGCCGTTAAAGAAATGAAAGCAATGACATCTAGTGATCTCGAGAAAATGGGCAAAAATGGAAGGAATTATTATTTGAAAAATTTTCAGCTTAAAACATCACTCGAAAAATTAGATGGATTATTCAAAGATAGTAGCAATGTTAGTAGCTGAATAGTTATATAATTATATTTAAAAAATATTGAAATGAAAAAAATTGGTATAACAGGGAGCAATGGTCTTATTGGCTATCACTTAAGAGTATTTCTCAAAAATGTTGAGAATACAGAGCTAAAGTTAGCAACTAGAGAAACATTTCAGTCTGAAGAGGCATTACTGAGATTTTCTGAAGATTTAGATGTCATCGTGCATCTAGCAGATAAAAATGTTGGTGCTGATGAAGATATTAGAGATATAAATATGAATATTTCTAAGTTATTGACCGAATCATGTGATAGTGCAAGCACTAAACCACATTTAATTTTTGCTTCTTCAACTCATATTGAGTTAAATCCAAATGCAGCTTACTCCATATCAAAAAAAGAATGCTCCAGTTATCTAGAACAATGGTGTAAGGATAGCAAATCTTCTTTTACTAATTTAGTGATACCCCATGTATTTGGAGAGTTCGGTAAACCATTTTACAATAGTGTGATATCTTCTTTTTGTTATCAGCTAGCCAATAATGAAGAGACAAAAATTATCAAGGATAAGGCATTAAATCTTTTGCATGCCCATGATGTTGCAAAAGGCATCTATAATATTATTCTTGAGAAAAAGACTGGGGAACAATACCTAGAAGGTTTATTGATTAACGTAAGTGAAGTTAGGGACAAACTGATTCAATTATCCAATTCTTATAAGAATAATATTATTCCAAATGTTGAAAAAAAGATTGATTCACAACTGTTTAATACTTTCAGATCCTACTTAGATGAGAGCTATTATCCAAGAAACTTTATGCTCCATTCTGATCATAGGGGCTCATTATTTGAGGCTATGAAAACAGAACAATATGGATTAACTTTTGCTTCAACTACAAAGCCGGGGATTACAAGAGGAAATCATTATCATATAGATAAATTTGAACGCTTTATAGTCATCAATGGTAATGCTGTGGTTAGTCTTAGAAGAATTTTCTCAGATGAGGTAACTACTTATGATGTTTCAGGAGATAATCCAACGTATATAGATATACCAACTTACCTAACACATAATATTACTAATACAGGATCATCAGATCTAATCACACTATTTTGGTCAAATGTTTTTTATGATGAGAATAATCCAGATACATATTTTGAAGAGGTTTAAATGGATAAAAAACTAAAGGTTGTAACCATTTTAGGAACTAGACCAGAGATTATTAGGCTCTCAAGAGTAATTAGTAAGCTCAATGAATCTTTTGATCATAAGCTCATTCATACAGGACAGAATTATGATTATGAACTTAATGAAATCTTTTTTGAGGATCTGGAGTTAGATGCACCAGATTATTATCTAGGTGCAGCATCGACGAATCCTTCAGAATATATAGGAGAAGTGATTCAGAAAGTCGACAAGCTTTTAGATGAGCTAAAGCCTGATGCAGTCTTAATTCTGGGCGATACAAATAGTACTTTATCAGCTATACCAGCAAAAAAGAGACATATACCTATTTTCCATATGGAAGCTGGTAATAGATGCTTTGATCAAAGAGTACCAGAGGAAATAAATAGAAAAATTATTGATCATATCAGTGATATCAATATGCCATATAGCACTATAGCAAGAGATTATCTTGTTAATGAGGGGATACCCATAAATCAGATTATTAAAACTGGCAGCCCTATGAATGAGGTACTTAGTTACTATAATTCAAAAATAGAACGTTCTGATATTCTATCTAAAATGGATCTTAAGGAGAGGGATTATTTTTTAATTAGTTGTCATAGAGAAGAAAATGTAGATATCGATTCTCGTTTAAATAAATTAGTGAGTATTCTGAATTATTTGGGTGACAAGTTGAATAAAAAAGTTCTCTTCTCTACTCATCCAAGAACAAGGAAACGAATAGAGGCTAGTGGTTATGAGATTAGTAAAAGTGTAGAACTCTCAAAACCTTTAAACTTTAGTGATTATGTGAATCTACAGATTCATTCAATTGCTGTTCTTTCAGATAGTGGAACCATTACTGAGGAAACGTCTATTTTAGGGCTAGATTCGCTCAATATTAGAGATAGCCATGAGAGACCAGAAGGCATGGAAGAAGGCACTGTTATGATGACAGGGCTAAATTTATCAAGGGTCAAAGATGCTATCAATATACTGCAGAGCCAGTCCGGTACTAAATTTTCAACAGTTGATGATTATAAGTCTGGTAATGTCTCAGATAAAGTTGTGAGGATCATTCTTAGCCATGTTGATTTTATAAACAGAGTCGTTTGGAAACAGTACAATGATTAATAATTAGTATTAATTTAAGGCTATTAAGCTTCATTCTATGTTTAATTCAACAAACTCTTCAATATATTATTTTTCCGAACTCAGTAGCGATTCCCAAATTAATGCAAAGAGGGAATTGGAAGATATTATTGCTGATACTAATGATTTGGTGACCACCGGACATAATCTCAATCTATTGGATATCCTTTGCTCTTCTTTCAATTATAAAAAAGAAATACTAATTTATATGAAGGATCATAAAATTGAGGGTTTTATTCCATTATTGATTATTGGGAATAAGGCAGTTTCAGTGCCACACTTCTCATATGGTGGATATATAGGAAGAAATCAAATTTCAAGTCATGAGTATTTGGACTTCATAAACTCATTGAAAGCTAAATATAAAGGGGATTTTCTGATAAGGGACTTTAAGAAGATAACTGATTATGTATTTGAGGATAAAGTAGCATGCTTTCTTGAGTTGGAGCGTGATTCAGAACAACAATTTAAAAAATTTACTAGTAAGTTAAGAAGTCAAATCAGAAAAGCTGAGAAAAATGGTTTAAGAGTTGAAGAGGCATCTATTGACGAATTTTTTTCAATCTATCTAATTAGTATGCATAGACTCGGTTCACCTCATCTCCCATTGGAATTTTTCCATGAAATCCAAGATAATTATCATGGAGGCATGGTAAAGGTCTTTTCAGTAAGGAAGGGCAATCAAATAATTGGCTCAAGTATTGTGTTATCTTTTAAAGATTTTTCTGAAGTAACATGGGCTGCAACACTAAAAGAATACAATCATTTGGCACCTAATATGCTTTTATATTGGGAGATGATAAATTATTGTATTACTAATGGTATGAAGGTATTTTCTTTTGGTAGAGCAACTAAAAATACTGGATCATTAAAATTTAAAAAGCAATGGGGTTCAGAAGAGATACAGTTATCATGGAATTATGGGACACCAAGAAAATTAAGAGTTGAGAGCTTAACCTTTTTAACTAATATATGGAAATACTGTCCTCAATTTATTATTAGAAGACTTGGTCCATTACTAACTAGATATATTTACTAAGGAAGTTAAAAAATTTAGATGAATAATTCAATAATATTAACTTTTGATTTAGAAGAATGGTTCCATCTTTGTTTGGCTGACGATACCATTGATGAATGGAGCAATCATGAAAAAAGGTTCAAAGACAATATAAGCTTTTTATTGGAGCTACTTAATTCAAAGAATATCAAAGCAACATTCTTAGTTCTAGGCTGGATTGCAAAGGAATATCCTGAGGTAATAAAAGAAATCAGCAAACAAGGACATGATATTGGAAGTCACTCCTATTTTCATGAACTTATATATAATCAATCTTATGATCAGTTTAAGGAAGATTTAAATAAATCATTAGCTATTTTAGAGAATATCACTGAAAAACAGATTGAAATATACAGAGCACCTGCATTTAGTATAAATGATCAGACAAAATGGGCTCTTGAGCTACTCATTGAAAGAGGAATAAGATATGATTTATCCTTATTCCAAGGAAACCATAGCCTTGGTGGTATATCAGGAATTAAGATCAATGAACCCTTTTTTATAGAAACATCATCTGGTACTTTATTGGAATATCCTATTAGTATTACGGATATTCTAAATGTATCTTTTGCAACTTGTGGAGGGGGTTACTTTAGGTTGTTACCCTATGAGATTATTAGACAATTGTTAAAAAGAAAATCTTATAGAATGACTTATTTTCACCCAAGAGATTTTGATTATAATCAGCCTAGAATTAAGATGTCACCAATTAAATATTTTAAAACCTATATTGGGCTTAAGGGCTCAAAAGAAAAATTGATAAAGTTAGTTACTGACTTTGGAGCTATCTCTCTATCAGAAGATCTTAAACAAAGAGATATGACAGCTTTGCCTATAATTGATATTGAGCAGTTGGGCAGTCAAATAACAATAAATGAATAAGAAGCAATCATTGTGTTAGGTTTTTTAGAGAATCATTGGTTCATTCTAAATCTATTTATTGCTAGTTTCATAATTACCCTCTTGTTTTCTTATCTATTTAGGGCTTATGTGAGCAGGATTAATATATCTATTGCAGAGCCAAATCATAGATCATCTCATAAAAATCCAACACCCACAGGTGGAGGATTAATTATTGCATTAGTTTATATTGCTTCATTGATGCTTATGATTCATTACCTTGAAACTGATTCATATAATTCTATTATCTATATTATTTTTGGAGGGCTGATTACAACATTATTTGGATTTTATGATGATATTAATGATATATCAGCTAAAGCTAAATTGGCTTTACAGGTTTTCTTAGGAGTATGGATATTATATATCTTTGGTAAGGAGATCTTTGATTACTTTGAGCCCTATATGCACTCATTAACATGGCCTTTCATATTATTTTCATGGTTTCTTCTGGTGTGGTTTTCAAATGCTATAAATTTTATGGATGGAATAGATGGAATGCTTACTAGTGGGGTTATTTTAATATCACTCACTGCTAGTTTGTTAATTATCCTTACTCAGGGTTTTAATGATAATGTGATTTTTTTATTGCTGTTAATTCCAGTCTGCATTGCTTTTTTAATGTTTAATTATCCACCAGCATCGATATTTATGGGTGATTCAGGAAGTTTATTTTTTGGCTATATTCTTGCATGTTTGGTCATCAAAACTATAGTAGATGGC
>JABHDX010000149.1 GCA_018672815.1 Gammaproteobacteria bacterium
CCATGCAAATTGACTGCCAGCGTTTTTGGTTTCCTTTGAAGCAAACATTGTGTAGCTAGTACATGAGCCACTTCTGTCGTACCAATGCCAAATGCTAGTGCGCCAAAAGCTCCATGTGTGCTGGTATGACTGTCACCACAGACCATCGTCCTACCTGGCTGAGTTGCTCCCAACTCTGGCCCTATAACATGAACAATACCTCTCCGATCACTATCAAAATCATAGAGTTCAATGCCAAAATCTTTACAATTCTGAATCATATCTCTAATTTGTTGTGCTGGACCTTCCTCAGCAACCACATCTAGATCCTTAAGTGACCCTATCGGAACGGTTGGTGTCGAATGATCCATCGTAGCGAGTATTTTCTTAGGGGCTCGAATTTTTAAATTATTTTCTCTTAGAAGAGTAAATGCTTGTGGTGTAGTCACTTCATGGATTAGATGTAAGTCGATATATATTATTGCAGGTGTATCTTCCGTCTCTGGAACAACAACATGTTGTTGCCATATTTTTTCAAATAATGTTTTACCTCTGGGCATCATTATTTACTTAACTGAATCCAACCAACCCCATTCATCCGAAACAGTGCCATCAAACAACCCAAAAAATATTTTTTGTATTTGATCAGTGAGTGGTCCTTTAGCTCCATTTCCAACTGTCAATCTATCAACACTCTTAATGGGAGTAATTTCTGCAGCTGTACCTGTAAAGAATAGTTCATCCGCAAGATAAAGCTCTTCTCTAGTAATTCTGCGTTCAATACACTCTATATTTAAATATTTTGCTATCTGTATAACAGAATCCCTCGTGATACCATCAAGAATTGATGAACTGAGAGGAGGGGTGATAAGGGTACTGTTCTTTACCATAAATATGTTTTCTCCTGACCCTTCACTGACGAAACCATCTGAATCAAGACAAATCCCTTCATCATAACCATTTTCTTTAGCCTCGATTGCAACCAGTGTTCCAGATAAGTAATTTCCTGAAGCTTTTGCCATGACTGGTATAGTATTGGGAGCATTTCTATTCCATGAAGAAACACCAACATCAACTCCATTTTCAAGAGCGTCTGCTCCGAGCAATGTCCCCCATTCCCAAGCAGCAACTACAAGTTCTACATCATCATCTTTTGATGCATGGAGACCAAGATCATTATACCCTCTGAAAGCAATAGGTCTTATATATGCACCAGTATTCAATTCATTCGTTGTAATTATGGTTTTACAAGCTTCCATTATCTCTTGTTGGCTATAGGCAATATTCATTCGGTAGATTTTTGCAGAATTGAATAGTCTTTTAATATGCTCATCAAGTCTGAATATTTTTGTGCCATTATTTGTAGAATAGGCTCTTATACCTTCAAAAACTGCTGATCCATAATGCAATGCATAGCTTAAGACATGAATCTGTGCAGATTCCCAAGGAACAAGTTCTCCATTGAACCATATATTTTTTGTTGGTTTTAATGCCATAAATTTTACCTAATTATTCTTATTTCGATCAATTCTATTAATAACCTCTAGATAGGCTAACGCTCCAGATTCTATTATATCAGTGCTAATTCCATGCCCACGATAATCTTGTCCTTCATAATTCACTGTGACTGTAACCTCACCTTGTGCATCTTCCCCCATACTAACGCTGTGAATTTCAAAATTTATAAGTTTTGGATTATATCCTGTAATATTTTCAATAGCTTTAAAAACTGATTCAATTGGTCCGTTTTTTGATGAGATACTTTCTTTAGTATCCTCAATTGCCCCATTTCTATTTTTTAATTTAACTGTAGCCTGGGCACCCCATGATGATCCAGAAGATGTTTCTAGATCGACTAACTCCCATGTGCTTTTATCAACTGTTTTTGTATTAAGTACAATGGCTTCAATATCACTGTCAAAAATATCCTTTTTTCTATCAGCGAGTTTTTTAAATTCTTTGAATGCTGGATTGATTTTTTTCTCCTCTAGTTCAAAGCCGAGTTCTTTTACACGATCTAAAAAAGCATGTCTACCACTGTGCTTGCCTAAAACTAAATTTGATCTCGCTATTCCCACATCTTGCGGTTTCATAATTTCATATGTTGAAGAGTGTCGAAGCATTCCATGCTGATGTATTCCTGCCTCATGTGCAAAAGCATTATCTCCTACAATGGCTTTGTTTCTTGGAACATGCATTCCTGTTATGGATGAAACAAGTCTGCTAGTTGGATACAACTTCGTGGTATCAATCGATGTTTGAAAATCAAAATATTCTTTTCTAGTTTTGATTGCCATTGTAATTTCTTCCAAAGAGGTATTGCCCGCTCTCTCACCAATTCCATTTATAGTACATTCAACCTGTCTGGCTCCTGATTCTAATGCAGCTAGACTATTTGCAACAGACAACCCAAGATCATCATGGCAATGGACACTAAATATTACTTTGTCACTATTTTGGCAGTTAGTCATAAGATGTTGAAACAGTTCTCCAAATTCATAAGGAATTGTATAACCCACTGTATCAGGTACATTTATAGTTGTTGCTCCAGCATCTATTGCTGCATTAACCACTTCTGTCAAAAAGTCATGATCAGTTCTTGATGCATCTTCAGGTGAAAATTCAACATCATCACAAAAAGACTTTGCCATTTTTACGCCTTCAAAAGCAGCCTTAAGAACTTCTTCTTTTGCCATATTGAGTTTATGCTCTAAATGTATTTCACTGGTTGCAACAAAAACATGGATACGTTTTTTAGTAGCAGGCTCTAAAGCCAATGATGCTTGCTCAATATCTCTTTCATTACATCGGGCCAATGTACAGATGGTTGGTCCATTAATTTCCGAAGCTATAGCCTTTACAGAGTCAAAATCACCAGGAGAGGCTGCTGCAAATCCTGCTTCAATAACATCAACATTGAGTTCTTTGAGTGCATGAGCAATCTTTAATTTTTCGCCCAAAGTCATACTGCATCCCGGAGCTTGTTCTCCGTCTCTGAGCGTGGTATCAAATATTATTACTTTATTGTCTTGATTCATTGTTTTTATCTCTCAAAAACTTACCCTTTATATCTGTGTATTTAATTTTTAGTTTTATCGACTATCTTATTCTTGGCAATCCAAGGCATCATGCCTCTTAATTCTTCTCCAACTTTTTCTATTGAATGTTTGGATGTTTTCTCTCTAAAATCTTTCATCATAGGACCGCCTTTCCCGTCATCACTTTTTTGGCAATCCGACATAAATTCTTCAGCAAATTCGCCTGTCTGAATTCTTTTTAAAATTGAACGCATTTCATTTTTTACTGATTGATCAATAACCTTTGGGCCACTAACATAATCACCAAACTCAGCAGTATTGGAAATGCTATATCTCATATTCTTTAATCCACCCTCATAAATTAAGTCAACAATTAACTTCACTTCGTGCAAGCATTCAAAATATGCCATTTCAGGTGGGTATCCATCTTCAACTAAAACCTCATAGCCATTTTGTATCAAGGAAGTCAAACCTCCACATAAGACAGCTTGCTCGCCAAATAAGTCTGTTTCTGTTTCATCTTTAAAATTTGTTTCTATAATTCCTGCGCGACCTGAACCAATAGCAGAAGCATAAGAAAGGCCTATTTTTTTTGCATTGCCTGATACATCTTTATCAACAGCAAGTAAGCAGGGCACCCCTGCGCCTATTTCATATTGAGACCTTACTGTGTGTCCTGGACCCTTTGGTGCAATCATAATTACATCCAAATCTTCTCTCGGTACAATCATTTCAAAATGAATATTAAAGCCATGTGCGAACGCTAAAACTGCGCCTGCTTTCAGATTATTCTCAATCTCTTTCTTATAAGTGTTAGATTGCAATTCATCTGGTATAAGAATCATAACCATATCAGCATCTTTCACGGCATCCGATACTTCAGAAACTTTCAAGCCTGCTGTTTCAGCTTTTGTCCAGGACGATGAATCTTTTCTCAATGCAACTGTCACATCTCCACCAGAATCTTTTAGATTGTTGGCATGAGCGTGACCTTGAGAACCATAACCCACAATCACAACTTTCTTGTTTTTGATCAATTCTATATCCGCATCGTTATCGTAATATATTTGCATCTCTATCTCCTTATTAGTAATCCTATAAAAAAAAACCCCGCTGGTTAACGGGGCTTAAATTTTTTATTAAATTACAATTTTAATAAATCGCCCCATAGCTTGGTAAAATTAGCAGTAATAACCCAAGCAAAGTAATACTTTCTGAGTTTAAATCAATTAATATTTTTTTATAATTAAGTTTCATGCAGCAATTATTCATCTTAAGACTTTATCTTGTCAACAATTATTCTTGAATAATGGTTATATATATATGCAAAAAAGTAAAATAATTTGTTAAATTACTCAAAATAGTTGGAAAAATATTTGTAGAATTATACGCATTTACAGTTGGAGTATTTATTCATTATGATATGATCAACTACTTTGGTAAGACAGATATCTTGCCGTATTATATAAAAATCATTCGAGGGTACATATGAAACATTTTCATAGATTAACGACAAATATAGTAATCATTAGTTTTATGCTAATTGCTATACCTATGATTCTTCCAGCTCAAACATTGAGTCAAGTTCTAAATGGTCAAACAGAAAGAACATTATTGGCTCAAGAATCACAACAAAGAGTTGATACAGTTGTAGAACAAACAAGAAAAATGGAAGATAAATACAGAGCCACTCTTAAAGAAATTGATGGCTTGCAAATCTATAATAGACTTCTAGAACTTCAAATAGAAAATCAAGCAAGAGTTAAGGTTGATCTCGAAAAGTCGATTGTTGTAGCTTCACAGATCAATCGCCAAATTGTACCTACAATGACAAAAATGATTGAGTCATTGGATCAATTTGTATCACTAGATGTTCCTTTTCTTCTGGAAGAGAGAACTAATAGAGTTTCAAGTCTAAAAGAGATTATGGAAAGACAAGATGTAACGGTTGCTGAAAAGTTCAGAAAAGTTTCTGAAGCCTATCAAATAGAGAATGACTATGGAAAAACAATTGAAACCTATAAGGATACTTTAGAAGTTGATGGTCAAACTTTAGAATTGGATTTTCTTAGAGTTGGCAGAATTTCATTCATGTATCAATCCATTGATGGAAAAACATCGGGTGTTTGGAACCAAAGAACAAAACAATGGGAAGATGCAGATTCACATCGTAATCAAATTAAAATGGGCCTAAGTATAGCTAAGAAGCAGATCGCTCCAGACTTAGTTATCCTTCCTGTAGATTCAGCGGAGACAATATAATGAAAAATTTTAAAATAATTGTAGCCTTAATATCCTTAATCTCTCTTCCAGTCTTTTCACAACAAGCTGCCACTACTGTTGATCAATTACTCGATAGGGTTCAACAAGGCAAAATTAATGATAATAAAGAAAACAAACAAAGAGAAAATGAGTTTAGACAAAAAAGAAATCAACAAGAACAGTTATTAGCTGACTCTGAGACTACTAAAATAAACGAGGAAAATAGAAGTACTAGGCTCGAAGCAATCTTTGAAGAAAACGAAGCAGAGCTTAATATATTGCAAAATACCTTGAACGAAAGACTTGGAGCATTAAAAGAGCTCTTTGGTGTTATGCAACAAGTTGCTGGTGATGCAAGAACACGTTTTGAAAATTCATTAACGAATATTCAATATCCTGATAGAACTTCATTTCTTGAAGCTTTAGCTAAAAAAATTGGTAGCAATTCAAAGCTTCCATCCATTGATGAGATAGAAAGACTTTGGTTTGAATTACAGAAAGAAATGACAGAGTCAGGGAAAGTAGTTAAATTCACTGCTGATGTCATAGACACTAATGGAAGTAAAAATCCTATCGAAGTCGTTCGTGTAGGTTCTTTCAATATTGTTGCAGATGGTAAATATCTAAATTACTCACCAGAGACAGGAAACTTAACAGAAATTCCTAGGCAACCCGAAGGAAGAAGATTTACTTCAAGTACTTCTGATCTTTTTGATCCATCTGATGAAAAAATAGCATTTGGACTAGACCCAACACTAGGTGGCGTTTTAGGGTCATTGGTACAAAGACCTAACCTACAAGAAAGAGTGGCGCAAGGCGGAATTGTAGGCTACTTAGTTCTACTTTTAGGTTTTTTTGGAGTCAGTATTGCTATACAAAGATTAGTAGTTCTTACTGCTGCTGATAAAAAAGTTACTGCTCAATTAGAGAGTGATGTCATTAGTGATGATAATCCTCTTGGTAGAGTTTTAGGTGTCTATGAAGAAAACAAAAATGTAGATACAGATACACTTGAGCTTAAAATGGCTGAGGCAGTATTTAAAGAAACTCCTGAACTCAATAAAGGCTTATTGATTATCAAAGTTATATCAGTAGTTGCTCCTTTAATGGGTCTATTAGGAACAGTGACTGGAATGATAAAAACCTTCCAAGCCATAACCTTATATGGTACTGGCGATCCAAAATTAATGGCTGGTGGTATATCCCAGGCATTAGTGACTACAGTTCTTGGTTTAGTTGTCGCAATTCCAACAACTCTTCTTCATACAATTGTTAGTGGAAGAAGCAGAAGAGTTACCCAAATTATCCAAGAACAAGGTGCAGGTATAATTGCTAGTCATTCTGAAAAACACTCAAGCTAAAAAAGTAAATAGCAAAGTATATTTATGAATGAAACATTTATAGCTGTTAGAGACTTTCTAGAAATGGGTGGTCAGGTTCTCAATGTGATTGCTGTTGTAATTTTCCTTATGTGGATGCTTATACTGGAGAGAATTGCATATTTTCAGTCGGAACTTAAAACGCTTAAAACTGCTATACAGGCTAAGTGGAATGCTAGATCTGATAAAAAATCTTGGGCCTCAGAAGCACTAAGGGAAAAGCTTATTTCTGAATTTAATATGTCAGCAAATCAATACTTACCAATTATTAAAACCTTGGTTGCTCTTTGTCCATTGCTTGGATTAATGGGAACAGTCACAGGAATGATTGAAGTGTTTGATGTAATGGCAGTATCTGGCTCTGGTAATGCACGTTCAATGGCTTCTGGTGTATCAAAAGCGACCATACCTACCATGGCAGGCATGGTTGGTGCACTGTCTGGAGTTTTTCTTGCCACACTGCTTACACAAAAAGTAACTACTGAAGTTGACAATTTAGAAGAACAATTGAGTCAAGACGATTAAGATAGATAGAGGATAACTTATTATGAGAAAAAATTTATTTCAAGCAGCTCCAGAAGAAGAAGCTGAAATTAACTTAACACCAATGCTGGATGTGGTATTTATCATGCTCATATTTTTCATTGTGACAGCCTCGTTTGTTAAAGAGTCAGGTTTGGACGTGAACAGACCTGATGCTCCAACTGCTGTTAAAAAAGAGAATGCCAATATTCTTGTAGCCATTGGTTCTAATAATGAAATCTGGATTAACCGAAGAAGAATAGATCCACGTGCTGTAAGAGCAAATATAGAAAGAATGCATGCAGAAAATCCTGAAGGCTCTGTAATTATCCAAGCGGATAAAAAAGCATTCACAGAAACACTAGTAACGGTTATGGATGCAGCAAGACAAGCAGGTGTTTTTAATGTCTCAATTGCTGCAGAAGAAGGCTAAAGAAAAAGAAATATGTCTGAAGGAATAGAGCAAATCAAAAATAATCTGGATCTAGATAATCCACTAAAAAGGATTGTTCTCGCAGGCTTTATTTCTGTTTTCACAACTTTTGCTATCCTTTGGGTAATGCAAATATTAATTGCAACTGGTGAAGACTCTATTACCAAGAAAAATGATCTACGCTTTGTTGATTTTGTCAGAGTAAAAAAAGATGAATCATTGGATACAAAAACTGCAAAACCAAAAAAACCACCCGAACCAGAAGAGCCTCCACCAGACACACCACAACAACTGGATGACATAGATACATCTGCAGAAACAGTTAATATTGGCTCAGTAGACACAGGTGTTGGTGTTGGTGCAGGAATAGGTGGGTTCAATGCAGGAGAGGGGGAATACCTACCAATTGTGAAAGTAGCACCCATTTACCCAAACAGAGCCCTCTCAAGAGGCATAGAAGGTTGGTGTATTATTGAATACACAGTAACAAGGAATGGAACCACAAAAGGTGGAAAAGTAGTTGAATGTACCAGCAGCTTGTTCGCTAATGCCTCAGTAAAAGCAACAGCTAAATTTAAATACAAGCCTCGAGTCATTAATGGAACGCCCATCGATGTTCCAGGTGTACAACATAAAATTACATTTGAGTTAGAAAAATAGTATGAAAATTAAAATAGTATTATTGGTCCTTATTTCTCTGTTAATCAACTTCATAGAGTTCAATAAAGAACTTAGAGTAATCACCTTCTCTTCGGTTTATGCCCAAGAAGAAAGTGCTAATGCTAAAAGAAAGACAAAAAAAACAGGCTCAATGAGTGAAAAGGTAGCAAAAAAACTAGGGTTAGCTCAAGAGTTAATTGAAGCTGAAAAACTTGATGAAGGATTAGACGAACTAAACAGTATATTAGAATTCAGAAAACTATCACCATATGAAAGAGGTCAGGTTAACTATTTCTTTGCATACGTCCAATATCTAAAAGGAGATTACAGGGGAGCAATAAAGTTTTACCAAAAAGTTGTTGATGATGAGAATGTACCTGATGGGCTGGTTTCTTCTTCTAGATTCACAATTGCTCAACTCTACTTTCAATTAGAGGATTGGCCAATGGCAATAAGAGCTGTGGATTCTATATTAGCTAATGACACTGCTCCCAGACCTGATTTATACATTCTAAAGGGCTCAGCTTTGTATCAACAAAAGAAATACAAAGAAATGATACCCATTGTTCAAAAAGCAATTACAATATCAGAAGAAAGAAATGCATTCAGATTGGAGCAGCTGCAAAAAAATGTAAAAACTGCTGCTGCTGAAAATAGGGTTAAATACGATAAAAATAATTTTGATTACATTTCCCTAGCCAATCAAGTTAAAAATAAACTCAAAACAGACCTAGCATCAACAAGAAAAAGTTCAGACAAGTATCCACTAATTGAAGATGCAATTAGAGGCCTTGAAACTGATGCGAAAAACCTCGCTATCGGCCCTACAAAAGAAAATTGGTGGTTACTTCTTAGGGCAGCTTACTTTGAATTAGAGGAAATGGATAAGGTTAAAGAGGTATTAGAAAGATTAGTGGTTGAATGGTCTAAAAAGGAATATTGGACTCAACTCTCTGCATTTTATGGACAAGGTAAACAAGAAGAAGAACAAATGGCAGCTTATCAAACGGCATATCATGAAGGATTTCTTGAAAAAAGTAATGAGTATGTACAAATGGCTCAACTCTATCTATCAGTTGAAGCGCCATATGAAGCAGCAAAACTGCTTCAAAAAGCAATGGATGAAGATAAGTTAGATAAAGAAGTTAAAAACTGGAAGCTATTATCACAATCTTGGTTCTTGGCTCAGTATGACGATAATGCGATTATTGCTTTAAGAGAAGCGGCAAAACTCTCAGATGATGGAGAGCTAGATATAAGACTGGCTAGATCGTTATCAAATATAGCTGATTTCAAAGGTTGCGTAAATTCTGCCAAAGTAGCGATTGAAAAAGGAGATCTTAAACGATTGGATGACTCATACATCACATTAGGTATGTGTCAATTTGAGGTAGCAATGTATGAAGATTCAAAAGCATCATTTGCTTTAGCACAGGTTGATGCTAATGCCAGAAATGAGGTCGCTCTAAATGAATGCGCTAATCGAGAAGGCATGAATAGAGAAACTCTAACAATAACTTTGGAAACCCAAAAAGCATTCAAAGATATGGGTAAAGAAATTGAAGGAAAGATTATTACGTGTCCAACACCTGCAACGGTAAAAACAGTTCAAAATTGGCAAAAGTTTTTAGAGAAAGAAGTCGAAAGAGTCACTCTATTGCAAAACCAAATGAAAAATATAGAAGAGCAACTAAGAAGTGGGGAATCACAAGCTCTTAGCTTCTAATAAGTCCCATTAAGATTCCTATACTAGATCACTAAACATCTTGGCAGCAGTGATAGCTAGGAATAGGCCAAACAATTTTCGTAGAATATCTTGAGATATTTTGTGGGCTATTCTCACACCCACTGGAACAAATATTAATGTTACAGGAACAATTAAAATAAAAAATAGCCAGTTTATATAGCCCAAAGAGAAGGGCGGCAAAAGGGAAGATTGGCTAAACCCTCCAATCATAAAACCAATAGAAGCGGGAATAGCAATAACAGTTCCAAAGGCTGCAGATGTGCCAATAGCTTTTTTAATCTCAATGCCTGAGAAGTTCATAACTGGAACACTGAGAGTGCCTCCACCAATACCCATCATTGCTGAAATAATACCTATAAAAAAAGGAGCAATACTAAATATTACACTTGGCAACTTAGTTTCTTTTTGATTCAGTAGCATCTGAATTGAAACGATACCAGCGATCACTGCGAAAAAAAGAGTTAGTATTTTAAATGATAAAAAGCTAGCAATAACACTCCCCAATAGAGCACCGAAAGCAAGAGGAAAAAACCAACGTTTAAAAACTATATTATCAAATGCATCTCTACTTCTATGCTGAACTGCAGATCTAATACTTGTTGGTACAATTATAAAAAGAGAAGTACCAACAGCCATATGCATGATAATAGCTTCGTTATAACCCAAATAAGTAAATAAATAAAAGAGGAGTGGGACAACCACTATGCCTCCACCAACGCCAATCAAACCAGCTAAAATTCCAGCGATTGAGCCTGATAATAAGATGAGGCTAACAATACTGATTATTTCAATTTGGCTTAAAGTTTCCATTGCTAATATTTATTAATAAAAAAGGCCGGTATTACTACCGGCCAATTATATTAACAATTATCTAAATTTTTTATTTAGAAATCGTATCGATAAGATATTCTCCACAACCTTGGCATATCTTGGAATTGTGTAACAAAACCCAAAGTACCAAAATCAAGAGTAGAGTTAGCATTCCTCTCATCAGTGCAGTTATTACAACTTGCTATCAATCTCCAGTCACCATCATTAGGTCGATAAGTAACTGTAAGATCAAGCTTGCTCACTGCTGGTCTATAACCATTGGGAGTATTATTTTGATTGCTGAAATACTCATCTGTTTTATTGATAACTGCAGACACATTCATCTCTCCTGATTCAATAGCTTGGTCGTATAAAAAACCATAACGATATGAAAAATCTGGTGTTCTTTTCAATTCTTTTGTTGCTAATCCTTCGGCTCCCGGTCTTAAATCAGTGTAATTCCCTTCAAGAGTTGAAAGGTTAGCAAACAGTGTAAGATTATCCGAAGCTATATATACAAATTCACCTTCTATTCCATCAACTGATGCATCAGCTTTATTAGAATAAACAAATGCTCCAGTATTTTGATCAATAGCTGTAATTTGAAGATCCGTATAGTCTGCACTGAAATAAGTAAGGTTCACTCTAACGGTATCATTAGCCCACTCACTTTTCATTCCCATTTCGAAGTTGGTAACAAATTCAGGCTTAAGGTCTTTAAAATCACTAGCAGCTGTGACCCTTGATGCCCAACCGCCGCCTTTAAAACTATCAGCAATACTGGCATAAAACATAAGGTCATCAGACTTCTTATAATCTAGCACGACACGACTTGTAAATTCATCAGCTTCAAGCTTAGTTTTTGTACCAAGTGCTTCAACAGTTGCATTATCAAAAGGTTGTCCTATAGCAGCAGTTGATAACCATCCACTTCGATCCATGAAATTAGCCCTAGTTCTGGCTTGCCATGGAACTCCGTTCAAGTCTAAAAACTGTTCTACATTCACTTCTCTTTCATCTTTAGTAAGCCTTCCACCTGCTGTTAAACCCCATCCACCGCCAAGTTCAACAGAAATATCGGCATAAATTGCTCGAGCTTCTGTGACATTGGTTAAATCTCTCATAAATGTTCCAGCCACTGCTCCACCAAAAAGGAATAAAGCATCGCCAAAAAGAACAGCATTATCA
>JABHDX010000150.1 GCA_018672815.1 Gammaproteobacteria bacterium
AATATAAAAGGAGAGCTTCCTCCTGTTCAATTGATAGGGAGTTGGGCGAATCAGCCCAGTCTTATAGATGCATTTGTTGAAAAATATAATATAGCAATTGATAAAATTAACTCACTTGGATACGAACAAGTACATACTGTTTTTACTATTCATAGTATCCCTGCAGAATCTCTTGAACGAGGTGATTTTTATGATAAAGAATACGATAGTACGGTTAAGGCAATTGTAGACAGAATTAAACCTTATCGTTGGTACCAAGCTTATCAAAGCCAGGGAATGATCCCGGTTCCTTGGCTTGGTCCTACTGTTGAAAGTGTTCTCGATCGTATTGCTAAAATTGGATCAAAGCCAGTATTGATAGTTCCAGTTGGTTTTGTGTCAGACCATGTTGAAATTTTATATGATATCGATATTGAATTTTCTGAGTACGCAAAATCAAAAAACCTAAATCTCTTTCGTACAGAGTCATTAAATCATTCACCTCTCTTTATAGAAGCTCTTGCCTCAGTCGTATGGGAGCACCTAGTTTAAAGCTATCCCCTGTCTAATTTAAGGTTAGCGGTTTTAATATACTTAAGCACCAAAAGCTTCCCTTAAATCTCTCTTTTATAATAAAAATTTCTTAATCAAAAATTCTTAATCTAACTTTAATACACTGTTAATCTAAAAATAGAATTCGAATGTTATTCTTTTCCTAGGTTAAAAAAATGTATCTGAATAAATTTTAATAAGGAAAATATATGGAAATTTCAAGTAATTGGGCTAAGAAAGGTGTTTTGATAGCAACTGCAATTACAGCAGTATTTATCATGTCAGGTTATGGTGTGGCTAGTGTTGAAAAAATTTGGACTGAAAAAACAACAAGAACCAATCAAGATATTTCTCCTGTTGGTGGGACACTTTTTCGTGGATTGGCCGAAAAATTGAGTCCTGCAGTAGTTAATGTTAAGCCAATGAAAAAAATTACAAAGGCATATGGTAACTTTCCTTATAGTAATTCTCCTTATGGTATGCCTCGTATGACACCTCCTCAAATGAAACCTCATGGGCCCAAAGAGTTTCGCCAAAAAGGAGAGGGCTCTGGGTTTATAATTCATAAAGAGGGTTATATTCTGACCAATGCTCATGTAATAGAAAGTTCAGATTCTGTACAAATTGCATTATCAACAGGTGGCCTGTTCAAGGGGAAAGTAATCGGGATGGATAGAGTGGCCGACTTAGCTCTTATAAAAATAGATTCTCCTGACCCTCTTCCGGTGATTCCTCTTGGATACTCTGAGGAATTAAAGCCAGGTGACTGGGTAATGGCTATCGGAAGTCCGTTTGGTCTTGATCTAACAGTCACGGTAGGAATAGTTAGTGCTAAAGGTAGATCGCTTGGTGCAACACCATATGATGATTTTATACAAACTGACACGCCCATCAATCCTGGGAATAGTGGCGGCCCGCTAATAAATACGAACGGAGAAGTCGTAGGTATCAATACGGCTGTTATGCAGATGGGACAGGGCCTTGGTTTTTCGCTTCCAGTGGACTTGGCAAAAAAATTGATACCAGAGCTTAAAGCTAATGGAAAAGTGACACGTAGTTGGCTTGGTGTATCAGTTCAAGATATTTCTTTGGCTGATAAAGAGTCTCTAAAATTAGGTGTTGATCAGGGGTCTCTCGTTAGAGAGGTAGTTGTTGATAGTCCTGCTTATAAAGCTGGATTAAAAATGAATGATGTGATTGTAGAATTTGACGGTCACACTATAAATAGCTCAAGAAACCTCCCTAAAGAGGTGGTTTATACACCTGCCGGTAAAGAAATTTCTATTAAACTGGTGCGCGAAGGGAAAAATATTACAGTAGAAGCTATTCTACAACCATTCCCAGAGGGTATGATGAGCTAAAAATTTTAGATGGATGGGGTGAATTTTACCCTTTCCCTGATTTCAAAAACAATGTAAGTTGAGGCGATTATTGAATGGCGTTTTTTCGGTTTGTTCGAAAGAGCGCCGTTCTTTTTTTAAAGACCTTGAAGAATAGATCTGTCGTATGAATTTTGAATCATTAAACCCTCAACAATTAGAAGCGGTCAAACATGATAAAGGGCCATTATTGGTTGTGGCTGGCGCTGGTTCCGGTAAGACGCGAGTGATTACATCAAGGATTGCGAACCTAATTCAACAGGGAATGAACCCGGATAGTATTCTTGCTATTACTTTTACCAATAAGGCTGCTGGTGAAATGAAGCATCGTGTCTTTAAAATGCTTTCTAGTGATGGTTTATCTTCTCCTTGGATTAGTACGTTTCACTCTTTTTGTCTTCGACTCCTTAGAAAACATATCAATGAATTAGATTACTCTAGAGAATTTGTTATTTATGACTCTAGTGATCAGTTATCTCTAATAAAACAATGCATGAGGTCAATTGATATCGAAGCTGAAGCATTTCCACCTAAAACATTGTTAAATCATATTAGTAGTTTTAAAAACGATTTTGTTTTTCCAGCAGATATTGACTCAGATAACCTGCCTTTCGGAGCCAAAATGAAAGCAGCTGAAGTTTATCCTTTATATCAACATAGTTTAAAAATAAGCAATGCTTTAGACTTTGATGATCTTCTGATAATGACTGTTCGCTTACTTAAAGAATCAGAATTGATTTTAGAGCGCTACAGTAACCAGTTCCAACAAATTCTAGTTGATGAATTCCAGGATACAAACGCGACACAATATAAATTGGTTTGTTTACTTGCCTCAAAGCATGGCAATGTTTGTGCTGTGGGAGATGATGATCAGAGTATTTATAGGTGGAGAGGAGCTAATATAGAGAATATTTTAAACTTTGAAAAAGACTTCCCAAATACTCACGTAATTAAGCTGGAAGAAAATTACCGTTCAACCCAAGTCATTCTTAAAGCTGCGGCTGGAGTCGTATCGGAAAATACAAACCGAAAAGAAAAAACTCTTTGGACTCAGAATGAACAGGGAACACCAATTATTTACTATCGAGCCGAAGATGAAAATGATGAAGCTCGTTCCGTATGTGAGTTTATTGTAAAACACAATCAGGAAGAAGCAGTTCTATTTAACAATATGGCTGTGCTCTATCGCACCAATGCTCAGTCTCGTGCAATGGAAGAAGCTTTAAGGGGATATGATATCCCTTACCGTCTGATAGGCGGATTTCGATTTTATGAACGCAAGGAAATCAAGGATATATTAGCGTTTGTTCGGGTAATTATTAATCCGTCAGACTCTGTTTCGCTTCGCCGGATCATTAATGTTCCTACTCGTGGAATTGGTAAGACTTCATTAGTCAAGGTAGAGAAATTTAGTGAAGAGAAAAATATTATTTTAATGGAAGGTTTGCGTCAGGTTAGCCATTCTCGGATAGTTGCATCTGGAACAAAAAATAAGATTGTAAGTTTTCTTGAGATAATGGACGGGTTACGTTCGATTTATGAGAATGTGGAATTGGTTGATTTTTTTCAAGAGGTTGTTGAACGTACTGGTTATGCAGCCATGTTAAAAAATGAAGATACTCGAGAAAGTAAAGACCGTATAGACACATTAAATGAGCTTTATACTGCTATTCAACAATCAGAAGAAAGGGGAGAGACTTTACAACAATTTTTAGATACTACAGCGTTGGTTTCTGATGCAGATTCGATAGATGATTCCCGTGGTGTTTTGCAAATGATGACCCTTCATACATGTAAAGGGTTAGAGTATGATTCTGTTTATATTATTGGATTGGAAGACGGACTCCTCCCACACGCAAGCTCAATGTCTGATCCAGAAGAATATGAAGAGGAAAGACGATTGTGTTATGTCGGTATCACTAGAGCTAAAAAGAAACTTTGCATTAGTAATGCAAGAATGAGAAGAATTTATGGTAATACTTTCAATTATCCGCCATCTCAGTTTTTAATGGCGATTCCTTCAGATGTGATAACCAACAAGAGTCGAATAGAAGTGCCATCTTACAAAAGTTCAATGCCGACTG
Organism: Gammaproteobacteria bacterium; assembly: GCA_018672815.1. Next base: position 3,995 of record JABHDX010000150.1, read on the forward strand.
AGTATGGAGTCGATGAAATTCTGGTCCAGTCATCTCTGAATGAAAATCAAGATATCTCTTATGCTGTTGGCACAAAGGTTTTACATCCAAAGTTTGGAGCAGGAATCATTATAAAGCGAGACGGTAGCGAAGATGATTTGAAGGTAGATGTTTTTTTTAAAAAGTCTTATGGGAAAAAGAGAATCGCTATAAATCATGCTAAACTAATAATCATTTAATGAAATTGTTCCTTAGCTTTTTTTCCCGACTTGAATTGTATCCTTGAGAAGTATTTCGATTTTTTCTTTGGCCCCTGGTGCTAGCCTCAAGTCCAAACTAATAAATGTGTCCTTGTAATCTGACTTAACTATGACAGCATATTTTCTTATTTGTGGAATAAGTTTGGCTTGCTCGTACTTAATGGTAATTTTATAAGAGGCAAGTTTACTTTCGTAACAACTGATTATGGACTTACGAAGTACATCAAGACCAGTACCATTTTTACTAGAAATGATAATAGCGTTTGGATGTCTTTGAAGTTCTGATTCCAGAATCTCCGGGTCATTAACTTTATCTGCTTTGTTGAACACAAGAAGTGAGTCCGTGCCATCTGCACCAAGGTCATTAATAACATTATTGGTAGTTTGGATTTGTCGTTTCGCATTAGAATCGCTCATGTCGACCATCCTGATAAGTAGGTTTGCATCTCTCACTTCGTCTAAAGTGCTCTTAAAAGAAGCTATTAGGGCATGAGGAAGCTTGTCGATGAGTCCAACGGTATCAGAAAGGACAACAGGATAAGGAAAGTTTTTTTTAATTTTTCGAATTGTAGAATCTAAAGTAGCAAATAGTTTGTTTTCTACAAGCGTTTCAGCTCCGGTTAATTGATTCATAAGAGTGGATTTCCCAGCATTTGTATAACCAACAAGTGCTACTTTATAGATGCCGCTTCGATTTTTTCTTTGGGTCTTTTTTTCAAGGTCAATTTGTTTTAACTTTCGGTCCAACTTTGTGATTCTATCTCGAATCAGGCGCCTATCTAATTGTATTTGAGTTTCTCCAACATCTCTCATTCCGATACCGCCTCGCTGTCTAGAAAGATGTCCCCACATTTTGGTTAATCTGGGTAGGGCATATTTTAAGCTAGCTAACTCAACTTGCGCTTTGGCCTCGCGGGTACGTGCGTGGTTGCCAAATATTTCTAATATGAGCCAAGACCTATCAATAACCCTACATTTGAATATATTTTCTAGGTTTCTGTTTTGAGCAGGAGAGAGGTTTTCATCAAAAATAACAATACCTGCGGAAAACTGTCGAATAAGCTGGCCGACTTCTTCAACTTTTCCTTTCCCTATAAAAAACTTTGGGTTAATGCGTGTTAACTTTTGAGAAACTATTGCAATTACGTTGTAATATGCGGTTTCTGCCAGCCCCTTTAGTTCTTTTAAGTTGTTATCTAGAGAAGAACCATTGCTAAAAAATTCAATGCCAATTAAAATAGCTTTTTCCCGAATCTCTTTTGTGTTTTCTGGAACTTTTTTATAAGTTTGATCTTCTTTGCTCATAGTTAATTTAAACAGATGTTAATTTTAATTCATACTATTTAAAAGCTTTCAACGAGTTTTATTTTTATCGGCAAAAAAAAATATATGTTTCCCAGCTTTTAGACTAAACTTTCTATAGTACAATTTTACTATGATTAAATTTAAATTGATAAGAATTTATATTTAAGGGTTCTATGGCTTTGCGAATAATTTTAAAAAAAATAGTTGGAGAAAAATGTTCTTCAATTGATGATGGAGAAAAGGTTCTTGATTTGATAAGGCCTGAATTGATGAAAGGTTTCATGGTGGAGTTAGACTTTGAAGGTATAAAACTGGTGCTCACTCCATTTTTAAATAGATGCTTTGGTAGCCTATTGGAACTCTTTGGGAGAGAGCTGATAATGACTCATGTTAGCATGAGAAATACATCGGATGAACTTCTTCAGCGAATTAATAATTTTATCAATAGAAAAGAAGAGGAGTTTATTCAAAGCCGCGATCGTAAAACTCTCCAAG
>JABHDX010000151.1 GCA_018672815.1 Gammaproteobacteria bacterium
TGACGTTGGTTGAGCTGCAAGCAACATAATTGAACAACCTACAGCAAGCCAAGGCCATTTATGTTTTATCCATATTGCTATTCCTGATAACAGAAGTATAACTGTCAAGAGTATCGCTGCTGCTGGAGATGTACCCATACCCATGCCTTCCATTCCTGTAGTACATGCTTGCCCGATTGGAACCTTTGTTGCATATCTGAGAGTATCGCCATAACAAGCAGGATAAAAATCTACAATAAAAATATGCCTAAAGTCTTCAATAATAAAAAACAGGGTCAAAAAATAAAATAGACCCATAATGTATTTATTTGATGCAAATTTAAAACCCGCCCCTCTCAAAATCATTCCTGATGCTATAAAAAGTAGTGGCAACATCAACCAATGCGCTGAGTAGCGAATATATGTTGCACCTAAAAGGAGATTGCCTTCACCCACAAATTGTCCCATCGCGATCACAAAGGAATCAAACCAGAGTAATGAGGTTGGACAAAGTATTAAAAGAAGTATGTTATTGGGTTGCTTTAAGTAGGCATTTGCAACATAAACTAAGCATGCTGCAGCTAGAAATGCTATAAAGATATATCCAATTGTGATCATTTAGTTAATTATGTTTTTGTATCAAAATATTCTATCTTTAATTTTTCTTCAGTTTATTAGATGATTGTATAAAGTCAGAGAACCAAATTAATTTATATTAAATTATTAGTCAAAAAAAATTATGTTCCCAGATTACATACAGCTTTATTTCACAAACCACCAAGATCTACTCTATGGAATTACTCTAATTCTTGATCTTAGCTTTACTATATTAATGTATAGGTTTTTTGGGCAAAAAGGTCTTTTAGCTTGTATTGTCTTATCTATTTTATTAGCTAATTTACAAGGCCCAAAATTAACAGTTATTCTAGGTATGCAAACCAGTTTAGGAGTAATTTTTTATTCTAGTATTTTCTTTGCAACAGATTTATTAAGTGAAAAATTCGGCAAAAAGGCAGCGGATAATGCTGTAATGATGGGATTTAGTATAAGCATTATTATTTTGGTCATGCTTAGCATCTCACTTCTGTTCTTGCCATCCACTCAAGGCAATCAAACCTTTTCAACAGAAGTTCATCAATCGTTTGTTAGAATTCTAGATTTCACACCTCGGTTTATTTTTGGTTCACTTTTAGCTTATTTTATTAGTCAGCGTTTTGATGTGTGGTGTTTTCACAGAATTAAAACCTGGACTAATGGAAAACATCTATGGTTAAGAAATAATCTCTCCACCATAGCTTCACAAACCGTTGACACTTCTATCTACTCATTGGTTGTTTGGTGGGGCGTGGTTGATTTCAATACAGCCATTCAATTGGGCTTAGCAAAAATGATTTTTAAAGTAGCAATAGCCGCATTTGATACCCCATTTATATATTGGGCAAGAAGCTGGAAAATTAACTAAAAAACATCAAATCAATGACAAGCTTTTCCATATTTTTTCAACCGAAAGTAGTTATAAGGTAAAGGTGTAATAAAGCCTGCCAATAACATTATTGGAATCGCCCACCAAGTAAGCATTGCACCACCCGTTAGTAAGACATCAACGATATTCATGGCAACTTCCATAGAGATCATTGAAATAAGAGACATCCCGATGGCTACTTTAAACGCTTCTTTTAAGATCATCTGTCGAGAAAGAATAAATGTCTCCAACATTATCGAAGTAATTAATCCGTTCATTATCGCAAGACTCATAATTAGGAAAACTGAAAATTCCCATGGGTTACCCGTTATTTGAAAGAAGTAGATCGTACCAAAGTCACCAATGGAGCAACCAAGAAGGCACCACAATGTGTTGATAGATGCTCTTTTCCAAGTATGCTTGCATTTCCATGAAATTGAAGTCGAGTTAGCAGCTGCACTTTCCATAATTACCTCTATACTATTTTTAGTTAATAAGAATATTAAGCCAATTATTTAAAAGATCAATTAATAAAATTAATTCTGGCCGTTACAAGTCTCATAACTATGAACTCATTTAACGATTGGGTTCTCACTTGTTCCCAGAAATGTTTCGCATCTGGTTTCAGCAAATACTAAGCATTCACTCTCATCGAGATTCTCACATCTGTTTTTAGCTCTTTCTACACAATCATTGAATTTAGTTTGAAAGTTTTGATTGAATTCTTCAGGTGTTTGCCCTTCGCAAGAAATTAGTAAAAATAGATAGCTGTGTTTAAATAATTTTTTCAATTGATATAAGATCATTTAGATCCACCTTCTAGTTTTCTTTTTATAATTGAGGTATTCCTCTCCAAAGATCTTCTTCAGTTTGGCTTCTTCGTAATCAATCCATATTATTTTAACTAACACTGCAAATAAAATCGGAATTATAAAAACAGACAAGCAGTTATATAGCATAGAAGAGCCAATCAAAATTACAGTCATAGAAAGATAAATTGGGTTTCTTGAAAAACTATAAGGACCTTGAGTGAGCAATACCTCAGGATCACCATCTGGGAGTATTGCTGTTTCTTTTTTCTTAAAAACATCAAGAAGAAAAACAATTGAACACAACCCTATGAAGATAAAAGCAATGCTTAGAATGAGAGGAAAATAGTCAAAAATGTATAAAGGAAAGTAAGCACTTAATAAGCTTTGGACAATAAGACCAAAAAGGACTAGAAACGGGGGGTATTTGAATCTTTTCATAAATTATTCTTCAATATAGACCTAATTATAGCCTTATAGATATCGAAGTTGAAGTGTAATGCCAGAAAGGCACTACACTTCAATCATGAAAAAAAGAATAAAAAAAAGCTAGATTTAGCTTCTGTCTTCTCTTGGTTTTGCTTGATTCACTTTAAGCGCTCTTCCTGATTGCTCAGAATCGTTAAGTGCCTCAATAGCTGCTTCTGCAGCAGCATCATCTTCCATTTCTACAAATCCAAATCCTCTAGATCGACCAGAATATTTGTCTGTGATTATATTTGCTGATACAACAGTTCCGTGTTCTGCAAAAAGTGCTTCTAGGTCATCTTCTGTCATGGACCAAGCTATATTTCCAACGTAGATATTCAATGTAATAACTCCTAATTAAAATTTACAAGTGGCATCTTATAGGTTTCTACACAAATGTATAACCTTTTTTTACATTTTTTTTATAAAATCCACAATTGAATCAACCCATTCATTTGTTTGCTCATCCACAATATCGTGAGTACCATCAATTAAAGCGGTGAAAACAAAATCAGATCTGAGCTCTTTTGCCCTTATTGCAGCGAAGTAAATGTCATCCCCTGTGTTTGTTAATATCATCGTTGGTTGTTTAATTTTTGTTATTGCATTCTCCAAATCATATTCAAAAGCGGCTATGAATCCAAAATGATCATTCGCTCCTGCTCTAAGCATTTGAATGACTCCATTATGCATGGCATTTATGTCTGTCCAACCAGGAGTAAAGCTTATTCTTTTTTCCCATAAGTTTTTCAAATGACTGCCATCTTTTTTTGGAATAACTTTAGGCGCATTTTTTATAGCATTCATAATTTGATTTTTTTCTTGAGTGGTCATTACTGGTGGACCATTGAGTATGACTCTGGAAATAAGATCAGGCCTTAAAAGAGACAACTCAGCTGCAATACATGCACCCGTATGATGACCCAAGATACTTACAGGCTCGCACCCAAGATGGTTTATTACTTCAGCAATACATTCAGCATAATCTTTGATGGATGGTTGAGTATCTGGTTCATCGGATTGTCCATAACCTGGAGTATCAATTCCAATAGCTTGAATACCATTGTTTTCTAATAAAGAATAAGCTGGAGCAAACATCTCCAAGGAACTTGGAGACTGATGACATAGGACTAATGGCTGTCCACTGCCATAGGATTGATAATGTATTTGTCCATATTTACATTCAACATAACCTTTTATTTTTTTTGTTTTCATCTTTGATTCTTGTAAAAAAAATTTTCAAATAATTTAACATGCAACTTATCCAAAGGATATAATCATTCCTTTGAAAAAAATATTAATAAGGAAAAAAATGAGTTCAGTTGAAATTGCATTCAACCAAATTTCTGACATCGTTGGTAAAGATAATTTTATTCAAGATGAACATACACTATCTTTTTACTCTACTGATGTCTTTGTATCATCTATAGAAAAACCACTCGCAGTAGTCAGACCAAATGACTCCAATGAACTTATAAAAGTTGTTAAAACCTGCATTGCAAATGATGTCTCCATTATCGTAAGAGGTGGAGGAGCTTCTTACACGGGTGGTTATCTTCCTATCAATAATAATACGATTATTGTTGATAGTCAGAACCTTAAAAAAATTGAAATCAATGAAGAAGATATGTTTGTTACAGTTGAGCCTGGTGTCACTTGGCTTGAGCTATATGAAGCACTAAACCCCTTAGGCCTGAGAACTCCTTTCTGGGGACCATTTTCAGGAAGAGTAGCAACGATTGCTGGCTCTATGTCATATCATGCGCTGAGTCATGGAACAAATAATGCAGTATCAGCAGATTCGCTTTCAAGTCTTCAAGTGATCATTGGGACTGGAGAAGTCATTGAAACTGGCTCCCAAGGAGACAATGATAATAGCTCAAGATTCTTCAGACATTATGGACCCGATACTGGTGGTCTATTCCTTGGCGACTCAGGTGCTTTGGGTATAAAAACAAAAATTACTTTAAAGCTAAAAAAGAAGCCTTCTGGCTTTGCAGCAATCTCATTTGGTTTCCCAGATTTTAAAAATTTATTTCTAGCAATGAGAGATATATCAAAAATTGGAATAGTATCTGATAACCACGGACTTGACCCTAGAAAACAAAAAACAGCCATCATGGAAATGGAAAATGCAAACCCATTAATGGCCGCAAAATCCGTTTTTCTCTCCTCTAAAAATCCAATTGATGGTTTATTACAAATAGTAAAAATGGGTTTTGCTGGCAGAGGTTTTCTAAAGCATGCCGCATTCTCTGGACATTTTACAACTGAGGGCATCAATAATAAGGAAGCTAAAATTAAAATAGCTGAAGCAAGAAGAATTGCTCAAAAATACGGGAAGGAAGTAGCCAATTCTATTCCTGTTTATCTCCATGCTAACCCTTTTATGGAGCTTACCCCTATACTTGGTCCTAATGGTGAAAGATGGAAACCTACACATGGTGTTTTGCCTTTCTCAAAAGTACTAAAACACGATAATGATTTTGAATCCTTAATGTTGGAATACAAAGATAGAATGAAAGAACATGGTGTTGCAATGAATCGAATGTTCTCATTTATAGACAGTAATGCATTCTTATATGAACCGACTTTTTTATGGAAAGATGAGCAAACTATTTATCATAAAAATGTCTACCCGCTAAACTTAGATGATGTGCCTATTCATGAGCCAAATCCTCAAGGCATGGAATTGGTTTATGAAATTAAACAAAGAATAGAGGATATGTGTATCAATAACGGCGCTATTCATTTTCAGATAGGAAAGGATTATCCATATCTAAAAACAAGAACAAAAGAAACAAGAAATTTTCTCTGTACATTAAAAAAACAATTGGATCCCAAAAACCTCATCAATCCAGGTGCATTGGGATTTGATGAAATAATATAATATTAAAAGGAAGTTCAATGAGTGAAGAAAAAAAATATGATCTACTTATAAAAAATATTCGAGTAGTCAAACCCAGCTCCGATGAAGTAGAAGTATCTGATATCGCTATTAAGGATGGTCTGTTTAAAGAAATTAAACCTAATATCGACTCAAATGAAGCTAAAAATACTTACGATGGTCAAAATAAACTAGCTTTTCCAGGATTGGTTGATGCTCATATGCACACTGGCATATATAATCCTTTAAATGAAGATGCCATCATTGAAAGCAGAGCTGCTGCAATGGGCGGCGTTACCTCGAGTCTTAATTATATGAGAACCGGTGGTTATTATTTAAACAAGGGTGGACCTTATAAAGATTTTCTTCCTGAAGTCTTGGAGTTATCAGAAAATAATTTCTTTGTTGATTATGCCTATCATATAGCACCAATGGATCGATCACACATTGATGAAATACCCAATATCATCGATGAATTTGGTATTACTTCTTTTAAAATTTTCATGTTTTATGGTGGACATGGTTTGCATGGTGCATCTTCCAGTCAACATGAATTCTTAATGATTGATGAAAATGAGAAATACGATATTGCTCATTTTGAATTTGTAATGAGAGGGATACAAAAAGCCATTGAAATGTATCCTGACAAGAAAGATGATATTAGTTTAAGTCTTCATTGTGAAACTGCTGAAATAATGGCTGCGTATCAGAAATTAGTTCAAGAAGAGAATAAATTGGAAGGACTGCATGCCTACAGTGCTTCAAGACCTCCACATTCAGAAGGTTTAGCTATTTTCATAGCATCCTATCTTGCTAATGAAACACAACTACCGAATGTTAATTTACTTCATCTTTCTTCGAAGAAAGCGGTAGATGCAGCTATGCAAATGCAAGCTGTCTTTCCTCATATTAATTTTAGAAGGGAAGTAACAATTGGTCATTTAATACTAGATGTCGATGCAGAAACAGGCAATTTAGCAAAAGTTAATCCTCCGATAAGACCAAGAGAAGATGTGGAATTTCTATGGGAAAGCGTTCTAAATGGTGATATAGATTGGATTGTTAGTGACCACGCATGTTGCAAACATGAAGACAAAGTTGATAACGATAATGCTGATGATATTTGGTTGGCAAAATCAGGTTTTGGAGGAACGGAATACTTATTATCAGCACTGGTAAGCGAAGGCTCTAAAAGAGGCTTATCATTGAATAAAATGGCTGAATTATCCAGTTTAAAACCAGCTAGAAGATATGGGCTTCCTAGTAAAGGTGATATTGAAATAGGTTTGGATGCTGATTTAGTCTTAGTTGATCCAAATCAAACTTGGACGATTAGAGCTGAAGAATCTGAATCAGGTCAAGGTTATACCCCTTTTGAAGGACAAGAATTGAATGCAAAAGTGACTACAACCTTCCTAAGAGGCAATAGAATCTATGACGAAGGTCAAGTTCTGGGAGAACCCAAAGGTCATTATCTTAAAAGACCTTATTAAAAAAAAGCCCCTATTAAGGGGCTTTTAATTTATTCAAACTACCAAATTAGAATTGATAAGTAATCTCTAGTCCTAATCTTCTTTGAGGTCCAGGATGTGCAAACACACCACCAAACTCAGGAGCAGGAATTACCTCAGCTAAATAATCTTCATCAGTTAGGTTTTTAGCAAAAGCAACAATAGTCATATTATCACGCTCTATTCCCAATCTTAGATTAACCGTATCGTATCTTGCACGATCTGTTTTATCATAAGCCATAGGAGCCCCAAATAAGGTATTTCTGGTATTTTTAGTTTGCATCAAATGAAACCATGTTGGTCCAACAACAGCGTAATCAAGCTGTGCAAAGAAATTCATACCATTGGACATTGGGTAATCAAGAGAAAGTCCTGAATTAAAGGTGTAATCAGCATGGTAAGGTACATTATTACCAACACTATCCGTTCTAACTGAATTCTTAAGAACCTCGCTATCAACCGCTGCTGCTGATGCATAGACACTGATATTATCATTGATAATGGCTGTAACAGCTATTTCTCCACCAGACAATTCTGATTCATCAATATTCTCAACAATTCTTAAAAGACCAAAAGGCCCTACTATGAATTCAAAGAATTGAAGATTCTTGGCATTTGTTTTATAAACTGATAAATCAACACTAACTCTATTATCAGCCAACAAAGCTTTAAAGCCTGCTTCTAAGGATCTATTAACTTCTTTATCATAAGAATCCATTAAATTAATAGGTGAGCTTGGATTAAGAGGATTGATAAAGGTATCAATAGTTTGTCGAGCACCGGAGTTATTAAATCCTCCACTCTTAAACCCTTCGCCCCAACTCACATAAAATGAAGCATTATCATCAACTGCCCAAGATAAACTGATCTTAGGTTGAAAATGTTCAAATGTCTTTTCTTGATCAGGAATTGAACTCGCACTACAAAGACCAGTATTCAATGGCCCACCTGTATATGGAGGTCCATCACAATCAATATAAGTTGAAGTCACATTGGTTGGTACTAAGTTATGCACTTTTCTTTTCTCTTTGTCATAACGACCAGCAAGAGAAAGTTCAAGAGTATCTGTTATATCAATATCAACAGATCCAAAGAATGCATGAACATTATTGGAGAAATCATCCCAAACCATTTGTTCTGTTGGATTTAATCCGCCTTTAGGATCATACATAGCCATAACAACGCCATTACCTAAATCCGTTCCTTGGTTAACGCCTACTTCTCGATTTACATCAAGGACATAAGCTCCCATACTCCATCGAATTGGTTGATCACCTGGAGAATTCAGTCTAACTTCAAAACTTAAATCATCTTGATTTCTTCTTTGATACTGTGTCCCATCACATCGAGTGGGAGTGTATGGTCCTAATAACAAGCCATTAGGAACTGTTGGGTCGGATGTAGCAATATATTGCGGTGAAGGTAATGAAAATCCTTTTCCAGCTGATACGATTTCATCCAATGATGCCAAACACGATGCATCAGCAAAGAAGAATCCAAAAGCACCACTGGTTCCATCAGCTGCAAATTCATTTTCAATATCACTATATAAAGTCCAAGCAGTCAAATTAGCCCACCCCAAATCTTTTTCCATCTTCAAAGAAAACTCTAATGATTCTTGATCATTGGTATGTGGAAAATTACTCACAAAATCAAATTTATGAGTATTAACATCTTCATAGAGTGTAGGAATTCCTAGGAATGCCTCAAATGCTGGCAACTGAAATACTGCATTAAAGACAATGGATGTTGTATCAACTTCACCATATCTCAATTTTGCATCCCATGATGTATTCTCATCAGTATCCCAAGTCATTCTTGCGTAGACATCAGTTGACTCATAGTTATCAACACAATCATCACAATTAAGCCATGTGTTCTCTCTGAAGCCATCGGTGGAATTGTGATTAGCAATAATACTTAGATTATGATTTTCCATAGGGATATCTGCACGTGCAGTAATTGCATAAGTAGAATCATCGCCTACACTTGCTTTAATAGCTCCACCCCTTTCTTCTCCTGGCTTAGCTGTTTTGATAATGATTGCACCCGCTGATGCATTCCGTCCATAAAGAGCTCCTTGAGGTCCTTTTAGAACTTCAATTTGAGACAAGCCTAGATACTCTCTATTGAGTGCTGCCGGATTGGTCATAGTAATACCATCAATCACTAATCCAAAACTGGTTTCAGCATCTCTTGCACCATTCAAGCCTCTAATACTAACCTGTGTATCACCAACTTCAGCAGTATCAACAATAGTCACACCTGGTGTTAACGCAATAAAATCTGTTGCTCTCTGGATCCCAGATCTTTGAATTTGACTTTCTGTCAGAACAGTAATTGCAGCAGGTACTTCTCTCAGTGATTCCTCTCTTTGACGAGCTGTAACAGTAATCTCTTCGATAACAGATTGTGAAGACACCAGTTCAAGCGGCAATGATATAAGAAGAGCCAAAGCTATCCCTGTATATATTTTGAAATGTTTGTACATTATTTTTTCCTCATGTATTTTCAATTAAGATTAAGTATTTGAATTAGGTCTAGCACTTAAGTAAATCACCATTAAGCACTGTAAATCTTATTATTATATATATTAATTGGATTTTTCTTTCAATAAAAGTCATTAATGTTAAAGTTCATCTTACAGAGATAGATATTTGTTGCTTAAATACAACTTTTCACAATATTTCAGAAGATTTTATTAAGGTATCTTTTTCTTTTCTTCTCATTTTTTAAAGGTTAGATCATATGCTTGTAATATTTTTAGTCACTTTTATAGGTTTAATGGGATTTGGCATTATATTGCCTTTGTTTCCTTTTTATGCTGAAAGATTAGGTGCCGGCCCAGAAATTATTACCCTCAGTATGGCATTTTTTTCAGTTGGACAATTCATTGCAGCTCCTTTTTGGGGAAGGGTCAGTGACTCCATAGGCAGAAAAAAAGTTCTTATATTAACTCTCTTTGGATCCGCAGTTTCCTATGTCATTCTCGCTTTTGCACCAACCATCACTACTGTAATATTAAGTCGGATTCTTTCAGGCTTTATGGCTGGAAATATCTCCATTGCTTTTGCCTATGTCACCGATATTACAGATAATGAAAATCGATCAGCAGGTCTTGGTAAGGTAAGTGCCGGACTTGGTCTAGGCTTTATGACTGGACCAGCAATTGGAGGTTTCTTAGCTGGCAATGATGTTGCAAATGCAAATTATATACTAGTCGCTCTTTCAGGAGCAGGAATCAATGTGTTAGCTATATTAGCTACCATATTTTTCTTAAAAGAAAGTTTAGTAATAGAAAATAGAAAACCATTTGGATCAATTCTAAATTTATTTGAAAAAGGGACATTTTCTCCTGAGAAGATCATTCTTCCTCTTTTTATTTGTGGTCTAGTCTTCTATACAGCAATGTCATTAATGGAAGCTATTTTCCCTCTATGGTCGAACAGTATTTTTGATTACGGTCCAACAAACATAGGCACTGTTTTTTTTATGCTTGGTTTTATTGGTGTTGTCGTTCAAGGAGGTCTTATTGGTCCTATGACTAAGATTGCTGGAGAGATAAGACTTGTTCAAATCGCTGCATTTTTTGTAGCCTTAGGACTCATGCTGATTGGTCTTTCCAAAGAGACATCAATATTATGGATGGGTTTATTTTTCTATGGCCTTGGTGCTGCAATTTTTAACCCTTGCCTATCAAGCCTGGTATCAAAATGTGCCAAACCTTATGAAAGAGGAAAATTTTTAGGACAATACCAGTCAGCATCAGCCATGGGTAGAATTATAGGTCCAACATTCTCGGGAGTCCTATACACCAATTTCATAGCATCAGCACCACTGTATGTTGGTGCACTAGTAATACTACCTATTATCGTCGTTATCGCTAACTTTACTTTAAGAAAGCCTATCTAAGTAATAGAATAATAAAGATTAATTATTGATGGAGTTGAATATGAAGACAGTTGTAATTACTGGAAGTTCTCGTGGAATTGGATTAGGCATGGCGAAAGAATTTCTAAACCGAGGTCATCAAGTAATCATTTCAGGAACCAGTGATTCCTCAGTTGCCAAAGCTCTCGATTCAATACAAATTATGAAAGATAATGTAATTGGTGTTCCTTGCATGGTTCAAGATATTGATTCAGTCAAAAATCTATGGCAAAAAGGATTTGATCGCTTTGGTAAAATAGACATCTGGATTAATAATGCTGGGGTTTCAACTTCAAGATTGGGTATTGAGAATCTTGAATTGGATGAGATTCTTACTACAGTTAATACAAACTTAGTTGGTAGCATACTCTGCACAAAAGTAGTTGCTAAAGAAATGTTAAAACAAGGCTCTGGGCAGATTTATATGTTTGAAGGTTTTGGAAGTAATGGGCAGCTACAAAAAGGAATATCTGTTTATGGCTCTACCAAGCGAGCTTTGAGATATTTCACAGCAGCAGCAGCAAATGAATATAAAGACACACCCATTATTATTGGTTCGATCAGTCCAGGTATAGTGGCTACAGATCTATTAGTGAGATCATCAAAAGAAAGCGGGGACAACTGGGAAAAATCTAAAAAAATTCTCAACGTTCTAGCTGACAGAGTTGAGGTTGTCACTCCTTGGCTGGTTGAACAAACCTTAAAAAATAACAAAAATGGTGCTCAAATTGCCTGGCTTACAAAAACTAAAGTGATAGGAAGATTGCTATTTGGCAGACTCTTTTGCAAAAAGACAACTGTGGATGATTGGGAAGCTGAAACAAAACAACTAAATTCATGAGTATTGATTCCAAAAATAAAGGTAAAGACTTTATCAGGCATATTATTGATGCCGATTTAGAACAAAATAAGAATAATTCTCGGGTATGCACCCGTTTTCCGCCTGAACCCAATGGTTTTCTTCATATTGGACATGCTCAATCTATTTGTTTAAATTTTGGCATAGCGAAAGAATACAATGGGAAGTGTTATTTACGATTTGATGACACAAATCCTGCTAAAGAAAAAGAAGACTATGTCAGAGCTATAAAAGAAGACATTGATTGGTTGGGCTTTAATTACGATGATTGTTTAACTTATGCCTCTGATTATTTTGAAGAATTCTATCAATATGCCATGCAATTAATTGCTGATGGCAAAGCATATGTCGACAGTCAACATTCTGATGACATTAAAAATACAAGAGGAACACTAAGCACTCCAGGAATTGATAGTCCTTATCGAGAGCGTTCTATTAGTGAAAATGAAGGGCTGTTTGAAAGAATGAGAAGCGGTGAGTTTGAAAATGGTGAGAATGTCTTAAGAGCAAAAATAGATATGTCTTCGCCCAATATGAATCTAAGAGATCCAATCATCTATCGCATACTTCATTTAGAACATCAACGGACAGGCAATCAATGGTGCATATATCCAATGTATGATTTTGCTCATACGCTCTCAGATGCGATTGAGGGTATTACTCATTCATTGTGCACTCTAGAATTTGAAGACCATAGACCACTGTATGAATGGTTCTTAGATCAACTAGTATTACCTAGTCAACCTAGACAAATCGAGTTCTCTAGGTTGAATATTGAGCACACAATTACCAGTAAAAGAAAATTAGCAAAATTAGTCTCTGATAACACAGTCAATGGTTGGGATGATCCAAGAATGCCAACAATATCTGGGATGAGAAACAGAGGTTACACGCCTTCATCAATTAAAGACTTTTGTAAGAGAGTTGGCATTACAAAGAAAGATAAATCAATCCAAATGGCACTTCTTGAAAATTCCGTAAGAGAAGATTTAGATGTTAATACACATAGACGTATGGCTGTTCTTGACCCACTGAAAATTGTTATTAGAAACTACGATTCTAATAAAGTGGAATGGTTGGAAGCGGTAAATCACCCAAAAAATCCAGATATGGGAAAAAGAGAAATGGCTTTTGGTAAAGAAATTTATATTGAGAGGACTGACTTTATGGAAGACCCTCCATCAAAATTCTTTCGATTAAAACCTGGCGGTGAAGTGAGGCTTCGTTTTGCCTATATCATTAAATGCGAAGAAATTATCAAAGATGCTTCCGGAAATATTACAGAAGTTCACTGCAGCTATGATCCTGATACAAAAAGTGGAACTGGAACATCAGAGAAAAAAGTCAAAGGCACTATCCATTGGGTTTCAGCAAAAGAAAATCAGCCTGCTCAAGTTAATCTATTTGAAGCACTGTTTAACAGTCCTGAGCCAGAAATAGAAACAGATCTTAATCCTCACTCATTAATTACCTGTAAAAATGCTGTCATTGAAAAATGTATTAATGAAGCTAATTGTGGAGATAGCTTTCAATTTGAAAGAAACGGATACTTTGTTCTTGCTCAGAATGAGGATGATGGAAACCTACATTTCAATAGAATTATCACTCTGAGAGACAGTTGGAAAAAAATAAAAAAGAATTAAGACCGTTCTTTTTTGTCGAACAAAATATTTAACCAGTTTCTATACAATACTCTTCCAGACTCTTGCCAATTTGCCTCAATAGTACTCAGTAGTTCGTTCTCAGGTATAACTGGTTTCTCCATCGTTTCGATTGTACGCTTCTTAATATCATCAAGAAGTTGTAGTGATTCTTTAGAAAAATATTCAGTAGGTAATGGAGGATAATCGGACCTCAATCCATTAACAAAATTCTCAATCTCTCTTTGATACTCTTTCAACAAACTTTTTTTATCGTATTCTGGATGGCCTTGAAAAAGAACTAAATCTGAATTCTCTGTAGAAGCTAAGAAAAAACCTGCCTCATCATTTTCAGCCAATATTTGCAATTCAGTTTTTTCAATCTCTTCTCTAGGTATATCATAGTAATGAGAATGAGGACCTTCAAAATCACTGGTTAAATCTTGGGTCAATGCATGATTGGTATTTAATAAATTATGAGAAAAAACACCCCAAGATTTACTGTCTCTTATTTTACGATCAATATTAAATTTTGCTTTCATCAAAGCATGGGTTGCTAAACATGAACATAAGATTGAATTTACTTCTTGATCGGCCCAATTCATGACCTCAATCAAAGGAGACCAAAAAGATTCTTCTGAGATATTGGGTTTAGAAGGATTAGCTCCTGAAATGATTAGACCATCAATTGGCATACCATAGATTGATTGAATATCATTGTAATAATCTTGAATATACTTTTGGTATTCCTGACCTCTCGATCCAATATCAATAGAAGTTGGATAAACATGAACCAAAAACTCATTACTAGAACCTAGCAAACTTATAAATTGTCTCTCTGTCGCCTGCAAAGCTGCATCGGGCATTAAATTTAATAAAGCCACATGGAGCTCTTGATAAGAATTATTAGAATTAGATGAATGATCAACCTGAAGCATTTCTTTTAATTCAGGTCTATCAAGCGAAGGAAGCTTTGGGTGAGCAACGACTGGCATAACTAAAAGGTAGTCAACTAGATTAGAGTAACTAAGGCATCCAACATTTCATTTGGTGCTTCATTGACAATTGCATGACCACAATTTGGAAGAATAACTGTTCTTGATTCAGGGATTGCATCTGCCAATGCTTTTGCATTTTTTACAGGAGTCATCATATCGTCCTCTCCTAAAATAAGTAAGGTGGGAGCTTTTACATCCTGGCTTCTTTCCATACCTTTTGTATATTCTGCACAAGCCAAGAGATCATTATGAATAACTCCTGGACCTGCCCGTTCGAGCAGTCTATTTAATTTACCAATCATCCAAGTACCTGGCACTTGTGATCCACCCAAATGACCAGCTTGACTGTGTGACCAAAAATTAATCATATCTTTCGCTAAAGGACTGTCCTCTTTTGCACTGTTAAGTAAAACTTCACCCACAGGCATGGGTAATGCGGTACCCACCATCGCAAGTGCAGTTATTCGATCAGGATATCTGGCTGCTACATCAAAGGCCACTAATGAGCCCATACTGTGCCCTACTATAATAGATTGTTCCTGGCCAGCAGCATCCATAGCCTTAATAACCCAATCTGCCATTCCTTCAATCGATGGAATCAAATCGCCATCAGAGTGGCCATGAGCGGGCAAATCAACTGCTAAAATATTTAAATCTCGTCTGGCAAAATGCCTGCCTGCTAATGTCCATACGGTATGGTCCATTCCTGTGCCATGAATAAAAGTCATTCCTATTCGACCTTTTACATGTTCCTTACTTCCAGTCGCAATATAAGTTTTTTGATTTTCAATATTGATATACATAATTCTATATTTATCCTTATCTAGAGAGCCTTAGCAGCTGCTCTAAATCCTTTTTCAAGATCTTCAATTAAGTCATCAGCAGATTCAATACCAATCGACAAACGAATCAAACCTTCGGATATCCCTGCTGCTTCAAGATCTTCTACTGACATTCTTTGATGTGTTGTACTGGCTGGATGAATAACTAACGATTTGGAATCACCAATGTTAGCTAGATTGGAAAATAAATCCAAACGATCAATAAAAATTTGCCCAACCTTTCTGCCTCCTTTGATGCCAAAACTGAAAACGGCTGTTGATCCTTTGGGTAGAAGAGTTTTTGCTAACTCATGATTTGGATGATCCTCAAGATCAGGATGACTCACCCACTCCACTACCTCATGATTTTTCAGATACGCTACAACTTTTTTCGTATTACTAATGTGCTTATCCATTCTTACAGAAAGTGTTTCGGTACCATTTAGAACCAAAAAGGAAGAGTTAGGAGCTAGACAGGCTCCAAAATCCCGAGCAGCCTCATTTCTAACTCTTGCAATATAGGCAGCAGGTCCAAATTCCTCAACAAAAGACAAGTTATGAAACCCTGCATATTTCTCGGTCATTTGAGGAAACTTATCCGTTGATTCCCAATCAAAGGTACCCCCATCAACAATCAAGCCTGCCATTACTGTGCCATGACCACTGAGAAATTTAGTGGCTGAATGAACGACAATATCAGCACCTAAATCAAAGGGCCGAATCAAATAAGGAGTTGTTGTTGTTGAATCCACTATTAGGGGTATGTGATGCTCATGAGCAATCTCAGCTACTTTTGGAATATCCAGCACTTCTGTTCTTGGATTGGCAACCGTTTCTCCAAAAATCAGTCTTGTTTCTGGTTTGATTGCATTACGAAAAGCTTCGATATCATTAGGGTCTACAAACGTTGTATTGATCCCAAAACGTGGCAAAGTATATTCCATTAAATTATGAGTTCCACCATAGAGTGCGTGCGAGGATACAATATGTCCTCCTTGATCTACTAGAGTAGCAATGGCATTAAAGACAGCCGCTTGACCACTGGATGTTGCCACAGCACCAACGCCACCTTCAAGTGCAGAAATCCTCTCTTCTAAGACCGCATTAGTTGGATTGGAGATTCTTGAATACACATGACCGCCACGCTCAATGTTAAACATGGCTGCACCGGCATCAGAGTCTCTAAAAACAAACGAAGCACTCTGGTAAATAGGAACTGCTCTTGCACCAGTTTCCTTATCCGGTCTTTGCCCAGCATGATTGGACAATGTATCAAAATCAAATGTTTTTACTTTAGCCATAAATTCTCAACCTATTTTTTCAAGACAAACGTTTTTCTAAATCGTTCATCCATGATTTTTCATTGTCTGATATTGTATCGTATTTCTGTAAAATCATAAGCCAAAACATATTAATATATTGTGACATGAGTTGCCAAGACTGCAGTAGTTTGTGATCAATAGGAGCTAATCCTTGCTCATAATGAGACAAAAATAGTTCAACTTCACCCTCATTCAAATTATGAAACTCGATCACTGTAGACAAGTCAAAATAGGGATTATTTAAAGACGAATACTCCCAATCTAGAATTTTTAGGCTGTTCGAAATCAAAACATTCGTATGATTAAGATCATTATGACAAAAACATAAACTTTGTTGATCTTGATTCAATTCCCTGAATAGATCAAAACCTCGACTAAGGATTTTAGAAGTCCTTAAATCTCTCAACTCCGCTTGATAGTTTAGAATGAAATCATTGAACTGAGTCAACTCAATAGACGGTTTTAATTGATGAATGGATCGCATTGCTTCTGCCAATAGCTTTAAATAATCAGCCTGTCGAATCGACTGTTGTGTTAAAAGCTGGCCTTCAATTAATCGTGTGATGAGTAATCCACCCTTTGGTTTGGAGTACAGTATCTCAGGGGCATAGTCTTGATCCTGAATCAATTGTAGTATTTCTGTCTCTTGAATTCGATTTAGATTGAAGTGCTGTCTTAGTGATTTATCAATCCGAATTATGCCTGGGTCACCCTTGAAGAAACAAGAATATATTTGTGAAACAGGTCCATCTTTAATTAAAGAACCAATTTCAATTAACCCTTCAATGGGTTTAAGTTTGTATAAATTATCAGACATCTCTTAATCGAGCCTGATTCCAAGATCGATAGCCTATGACAATAATAAAAAGATAGAAAAAGAATAGAAAAGCAGTTAAGTAAAGCTCTCTTGAAGCAAAAAGAAAAACAGATATTAAATCAATAGCAAACCAATAGAGCCAATTTTCTAAAACTTTTTTAGCAACCATATAAGTTGCCATTATGGCACCCCAAGTTGTCAGAGCATCCCAAAATGGAAGGAGCGCTTGGGTAAACTGGTCCAATAAATAGCCTGAAGCAATGGTTAGAAATAAGATCAGAAGAATTGAAAAACAATGCTGAATCGGAGTCCATGTAAACACTTCAAAAACTGTATCTGATTTGGATTGCTTCCATTGGGACCAACCATAAATACCCATAACGATATAAAAGACTTGCAAACCTGACTCCATATAAAGTCCTACGCTATACATGATGTAGCAATAAAGACAAGAACTCAGAATCCAAGCTAACCAACACCAAATGTTTTGCTTCACTGCTAATAGTAAATAGACAATCGCCAAAATCACCGCAATGATCTCGGGTAAGTTTGTTAATAGAGTCTTAAAACTCATATCGGACTATGACGCCCATGTGCCTCGGATCACCTTGTCGTTGAAATAGAGTTGCTGGAAAACTGGGAGGTTCATTACCAAAATAAAAACCTCGAACAGAATAATATCGATCAAAGATATTTCTTGCCCAGAATTCATAGCTCCATTGATCTTGTTGATAGCCAATAACAAGATTAGTTAAAGCGTAAGATTTGGATTTATTGTTATGGGAATCCGAATAATAGAATCCGCTTTTTCCAGTAACATCAAGGGAAGCATAGATCTGCTTCGTTGGTTTCCATTTCACACCCACTGCATAAGTGGTTCGAGGAGCATGCGCTTGATCTCTTCCCTCCAAATCACTCTGGGAGCCGTATTTCGTGACCTTGGTTCGCAACAAGCCTAGGGATGCAAAAAGATTAAAATTATCATCAAGAATTGCGGTCCAATTCATTTCAAGACCATAGTTCTCACCGGCTGCCGCATTTTGAGTTAAGAACAAAAAAGTATTGGGATCATTAGGATCGACTTGGGTAGAAGACAAGATCTGTTGATTGTCTCGATCGGAATAAAAAAACACAGTATCCAAACTCATATTAGACTCAGGATAACGAATATTCATTCCCATTTCATAATTCCAAAGATATTCAGGATCGTACATTAAATTGGCATCCGATGTGATTCCCTGCAATCCTGTGCCTAAATTAAATCCACCAGATTTATAACCCCGACTGACACTCACATAGATATTGCTATACTCACTCCATTCATTCAATAAAGAGAGTTTACCACCCAGCATTTGGTCCTCAGGTGCGAATACCTCACCATATGTATCATTATAATTCGCTTGCCAGTCTTCCCAACGCAAACCAAAACTTAGGGTTGTTGAGGATGAGATTAAATAATCAAAGCTAGCAAAAAAAGCAGTATTTTCTGAATCGTAATTATTCGTAGAAGCAGAGTCTGCTACATAGGGAGAGCGACTGCTGAAAGGATTGCTATAGAGTCCAAGATCCATAGAATCATTTTGCTCATCCAATCTCAGATAGTACATTCCCAACACCCATTCCAATCGGTTGCCTAAATTGTAATCAGCTGGATTGGATAGCCATCTAAATTCTTGATTAAACGATCGTCTGGACCTTTTGGTTTCAGAGAAAAAATCATAAATGTAAGGTGCGCTAGACTCTGGATTACTCCAATCGGCATCATAACTGACTGTAATATCAGAATCGGTTGTACTGCTCAGACTTTCAAAACGATAGTCATCAGCCACATGTTTGATCTTTAAACCCAAGGCATTAGTATCTTGAGAATCCACACCGGGTTTATCCGATAAAGTATTCAAACTGCCATCGATGGTCCACATATCAGAACTGGCATCCGCATCAACATTGAGTATAAGAAGATCCACAATCGTCTTGTCATTGGCTTGCCAATTAATCTTTAATCGTCCTGTGAATTCATCCTTGCCAGTTGTATCATTTCTCTTTAAATACAAATTGTCTCTAAATCCATCACTGTCATCTTGCCTTAATGAAAAACGGTATTTCACTGCTGAATTGCCTTGCATTGGTCCGCCCATAGCAAAACCAATACTTGCAATGCCATCCGAACCAACATTGAGTTCGGTCAATCCTTCCAGTGTTTCGGTCGGTTCTTTGGATCGAATATAAATCATCCCAGCCAATGCATTGGCTCCCATTCTTGATCCTTGGGGACCACGATGCACCTCAACCTGTTCCAAATCAAAACTGGTGGCGATGCCGCCTTGTCCTGAGAAA